>DATASG010000272.1:0-3180 GCA_036269295.1 Vicinamibacterales bacterium
CGATCCGAGGCCATCGGAACATCGTCGGCAGGGCGCGCGGAATGCGCCTGACGATTCTCGTGCAATCGGTCATCGACGGTCCGGCTCAAGCCGGACATTCCCAACAGATCTATCGCCCCTGCGCTCTGTTGATCGCCGCGAACAGGCTGGCCTTGGTCGCGTCCGAGGCGATGAACAGATCGTCCGGCAGCTTGTTCACGTTGCGAAGCATATCGGCGTAAATCACATCCGCCTGATAGAGATTGAGACCGAGACCGGCGAGGTACTGCAGGCGCAGGTTCTTGTCGCGATTCAGGGTCGCGTCGCGCAGCCATGGCTCCAGGTCGGGCTTGCGGCCTGCGTAAGTCGAGAACAGATCGATCGCGGAGTTCATCCCGATCTCGCGCAGCGACTTGGCCATCGGCGCGTACTCGGGCCGCTGCAGCCTTGCCTGAATCGCGTCGACGTCGATCTTGGTCGTGCCCTTCTGACCAAGCAGCACCAGATCGTAGCCTTTGCCTTCGTTGGTGTTGCCCCACACCACGCCGTTGGGGAACACCTCCAGGAAGGTGCCGATCTCGCTCTTGACCGCCGCCATGTTGCTCTCGTAGAGCTGCACGAAGAGCGTGACCACGCCGCCCTCGTTGAGATGATCCTTCGCCATCTGGAAGAACTCGACCGTGTAGAGCATCGCCGCGCCCTTGACCCACGGATCCAGCGGGTCGGACGTGATCGCATCGAACCGCTCCCGCGTCGTCTCGACGAAATGCCGCGCGTCGTCGATCCGTACGTGGACCTTCGGGTTCCGCACGACATCGAAGTTGTGCTCGGCGAAGTAGGTCGACACTACCTTCGGCACCAGCGGTTCGATCTCCGCGATCGTCTCGTGCTCGACCACCGGATCGACCGACACCGCACCGGCGGTGACGCCGGCGCCGCAACCGATGACCAGCACCTTCTTCGCCTGCGGCGGAATCAGCGTCGTCAGATGGCCGAGCATCCGCTGCAGGCGCATGTCCTGCGGTTCGCTCGACGCCTGCACCTTGCCGGCGTTGTGGTAGTTGCGCACGCCGTTCGACAATTCCGATACCGCGACCGACGCGTTCAGCCCTTCCCCGACGTAGATGATCTCGGCCTGGCCAATGCGCGTCGCCGCGTAGCGGCCGTAGGCGACCAGCAGGCCTGGCAGCGGGTGCACGCTGCGCGCCAGCAGGCCGGCCGCGATCATCGCCGCCGCGAGCACGACCGTCGCGGTCACATTCCAGCCGCGCTTCGCGCCGCCCGGTTCGGGGTGAAAACCAGCCGGGCGAACCGCCGCACCCGCCAACGACGGTTCCAGCATGATCAGCGCCGACAGCGCCGACACGATGATGATCACCTGTTCCGCGTGCGAGGTCCCGATCCACGGGATCAACACGAAGCTCGTCGTCAGCGAGCCGGCGATCGCACCGACCGTGTTCGCGGCGTAGACGCCCCCGGCCAGCCGCGCGGCATCCAGCTCTGTCGTTGCCACCGCGGCGAGTGCGAGCGGAAAGCTCGCGCCCCAGAGCATCGCGCCCGGAAGTACCACCCAGAAGCAGCGCACCAGATCGAGCTGCAGCGTGAACCACGGCGTCGTCGAGATGTAGGGATTGATCGGCCAGTACGGCAGTGATTCGGTCAGCTCGTATGCCGCCCACGCGATCGCGCCGCACAGCAGCAGCTGGCACCAGCCGAGCGCGCGCTTCGGCGACACGATGTCGCGCGCCAGTGTCGCCCCGGCGGTGCTGCCGACTCCCAGGCCGATGAGAAACACCGCCAGGATCAACGCGAACGTGTAGACGGTGGCGCCGAAGTGCAGCGACAAAAGACGCGTCCAGATCACCTCCGAAGCCAGCGCCGTCATCCCCGACAGCGCGATCGTGACGTACACCGCCGTGCTGCTCGACGACGCGGATCCGGCGCGTGGTGAGCTGACGACGTCGGCCTCGTAGGTCGTCTGTCCGGCGAGCAGGTACGCGATCAGCGCCACCGTGGCGTTGATCCCGACCGCGACCAGGCTCGCGGTGGCGACGTCGAAGAGGCGCAGCAGATAGAAGCCCGCCAGGACGCAGCCGGCAACGCCGCCGGCGATGTTGCCGCCGTAGAAGAAGCCGAGCCAGGAGATCCCCTCGGGGGTCGCCTTCACCCAGCGCGAAATGGCAGGCAGTGTCGCGCCCATCAGTACCGTCGGCGGCAGCAGGCAGAGGCCGGCCACGACGGCGCGGAAGATGATGCCAAACACGCCCTCGCCTCCCCACGCCGTGTAGATACCGCCGACCAGCGGCATCGCCGCCAGGATCAGCAAGCCGAGCAGGCCGATGCCGAGCTCGAGTCCCGCGTAGACGCGCAGCGGATGCTGGCGCGCGGAGATCAGCCGCGGCAGCATCAGGCTCCCGAGACACATGCCGCCCATGAACGTGCCGAGCAGGATGCCGAGCGAGATCGACGAGGATCCGATGATCAGCTGCAGCAGCTGAAACCACACGATCTCGTAAATCAGCGCGGCGCAGCCGCTGCCGACGAACAACAAGAACAGCGCAGGAAGAAAGCGGCGTGGGTTCATATATGGGAGAGAGGAGTTTATTACATTGCGGATCGCGGAGTACGGATTGCGGAAGACGCGAGTGGCGAGTGCGTCCGCTGTCGACTGAAACCGAAGTCCAGGAGCGCGGCGAGACGAGAATCCAGGAGGCCGGGGAAAGACGGGAGGCGGGAAGAAGGGAGGCGCCCGGTCAGACCGGGCGCCGCGTCACCTTCCGTTCTTACTTGAGGTGCTTGCTCACCAGCTTGGTCATCTCGAACATGTTGACCGTTGCCTTGCCGCCGAATACCGCCTTCAGGTTGTCGTCGGCCTTGATCATGCGCTTGTTTTTCTTGTCCTGCAGGCCGTTCTTCTTGATGTAGGCCCACAGCTTCTTCGTCACCTCGGTACGCGGGATCGGCTTCGAGCCAACGACCTCCGCCAGCTTGTCGCTGGGGGTCACCGGCTTCATGAAGGCCGCGTTCGGTTTCCTTCCACTCTTCTTGGCCATGCCGTCTCCTCTAAAAGACGCGTCAAGCGTCGAGGGAGAGTACCACGAAACTGCCCTCTGCTGCTCAGTTTCTCAGAGGAGAAATCGCCTCCATGGCGTACGCGAGCGCCTCGGCTTCGGTGCGGGGCATCGCGGCGCCGGCGGCGGT
>DATASG010000273.1:0-5858 GCA_036269295.1 Vicinamibacterales bacterium
GAGCGGGCTCGATATTCGCGGTGGCCCACTACGGCTCGAACAACATGATCACCCTTCGCTATCGCCTGAAGGATCTGAAGGTGCAGGCCGTCGAGAAGGAGTTCAAGCAGGGTGACACGACCCTCCCTGCCGGGTCGTTCATCGTCAGCGGCGATGCCGCGAAGGTGCGGCCCGCGGTCGAAGCGCTCGGCCTGACCGCCGTTGCCTTGGCGGCGGTGCCGCAGGTCCCGATGCACGACCTCGATCTGCCGCGCGTCGCCGTTTACAGCACCTGGGGTAGCACGCAGGATGTTGGCTGGGTGCGCTTCGCGTTCGACAAGTTCGAGGTCGCCTACGACCTGATCTACAAGGACCGCGTCCGCGAGGGCAACCTCAAGAGCGCCTACGACGTCATCGTCATCCCGCACCAGTCGGGCAGCGGCAAGCGGCTGGTGTTCGACATCGACTCGCGTGGCACGCCGATCGCCTACAAGAAGAGCGAGCAATTCAAGAACCTCGGGATGTACGGCGAGTCGGACGATATTACCGGCGGCATGGGCGTGGAAGGGGTCGCGGAGCTCGACAAGTTCGCGAAGGCTGGCGGCGTGCTGGTCACGCTCGGCACCGCGAGCTTCTTGCCGGCCGAGTTCGGGCTCACGCCGAAGGTCGACGCGTCACGCACCTCCGCCGGCTTCTACTCGCCGGGCGCCATCATCGACGCGGAGATCCTGCAGCCGGAGAACCCGATCTTCTACGGCTACGACAGGAAGACAATCCCGGTCCGCTACGGCGGCGGCCCGCTGCTCACCGTGCAGACGGGCGTCAATCCGTTCGACGGCCCGCCGCTGACGCCGCCGCCGACGCCGCCGGGGGTGCTGATGCGCTATCCGGGTGGAGACGAGCATGTGCTGAGCGGCCTGATGCGCGGCGCCAGCGAGATCCGCAACCGCGCGGCGATCGTCGATCAGCCGTCGGACAAAGGACGAGTCATCCTGTTTGCGGGCAACCCGTGCTACCGGTGGCAGAACTTCGGCGAGTTCAACCTGCTGTTCAACACGGTGCTGAACTTCAACGATATCAAGACCGCGCCCGCACCGACGACGACCGCCACGGTGGGTGATAGCCGGTAGGGTGGTGGAGTCTCCTCTACCTGGCGTCCAGGATGAACGCCTGGACGCGCAGGCCCAGCGGTAGATCGTGGCCGTCGGCGAGCTCGATCAGCGTCTCGAGCACCTTGGTGTCGACCCGCTCGGTCGGCTCGTCAGTGCGCACGTTTTTCCGCCCGAGCACCTGCCCCACGCGCACGACCCGCCCGCTGAACCGCCGCGCGCCGAACGCGTCGGCGGTCACGTAGGCTGCCTGCCCTTCGCGAAGGCGCGCGACGTCCACCTCGTCCACATCGACCCGCACCCGCGTCCGCGACCGGTCCGCGATCGTGACCACCGGCGACTCGAACTGGGTCGAGACGGTCTCGCCGGCGCGGCGGTGGCGCCGCAGGACGACCCCGTCGATCGGCGCGCGAATGAAGGTCTTCTGCAGCATCGCCCGCGCCTCCTCCAGCGCCGCGAGCGCCAGCGCGATCTCCGCGTCGGCGCTCGCGTGGTCTTCTTCTCGCGATCCGGCGTCGAGGAGGGACAGCCGCTCGCGCACCGAATCGAGCTTGGCCCGCGCCACCTTGAACGCCTGCTCGGCGTTATCCAGCTCGGCACGCGAGATCACCGCATCCCGGAACAGATCGCGGCGGCGGCCGGCGTCGGCGGTCGCGTTGTCGACGACCGCCTCTGCCTCGCGCACCGCCGCGTCCGCGTCGCGGCGCTCCTGGGCGCGCGCGCCGTTGTGGACTTTGCGCGCTTCCGCCTCGCGTAGCTGCAGCGTCGCCTCGGCGGACGCCACCCGGGCGCGGTAGTCTGCGTTGTCGATCGTCGCCAGCACCTGTCCCGCCGTGACGTGGTCGTTCTCTTCAACCAGCACCGCCTGCAGCCGACCGCCCACTTGCGCCGACACCCGCACTTCCTCGGACAGCGCCTCGACCCGGCCGGGACCGGCCGCCACGATCGCGCCGCGGTCCGAGGCCGGCGCGGCCTTGGCGGAGGGGCTCGCCCTGCGGGCCGAAACGATCCCGAAGTTGATGCCGGCGATGATGATGACCGCCGCCCCGATGAACACGGTTGTGCGTTTCATGCCACTGCGCCTTCTCGCGACCTGTCCTCTAAAGCTGCCTGCCGCTCGTCAGAAATGACGCGGCCGTCTTCCATCTTCACGAGCCGATCGCCGTAGCCCCACACGCGGTTGTCGTGCGTGACGATGGCCACCGCACGCCCGCGCTGGCGCGCTAGCCGCTGCAACAGATCCATCACGATTCGTCCGCTCTGCGAATCGAGTGCCGCGGTCGGCTCGTCGGCGAGGATGATGGGCGGATCGCCGGCCAGCGCCCGCGCGATCGCGACCCGCTGCTTCTGACCGCCGCTGAGGTCCGCGGGATAGGCGCCGAGCTTGGCCGACAGGCCGACTTGGTCGAGCAGCTGCGCCGCCTTGTCCCGCGCGGCGCGGCCGGACGCACCCTTCAGGTCCAGCGCGAGAGCCACGTTCTGCAGCGCGGTCAGCGTCGGAAAAAGGTTGAACGCCTGAAAGATGAAGCCGATCCGCTCCCGGCGAATGGCGGGGAGCTCCCGCTCGGCGAGCCGTGTCACCTCGTCGCCGAGCACGCATAGTGAGCCGCTGGTCGGGCGAAGGATGCACCCCATGATCGAGAGCAGCGTCGTCTTGCCGCTGCCGGACGGCCCGACCAGCAGCGCCAGCTCTCCGGCGTACAGATCGAGCGTGACCTGGTCGAGAGCGCGCATGGCAGCCTCGCCCTGCGCATAGGTCTTGGTCAGTCCGCGTGCCTGAATCACGGTATCCATGTCGCCCCCAGCCCCAGCCCCTCTCGCCTAGCTCTTGAACACCATCGCCGGATCGAGCCGGGTCACTTTGTTGATCGATACCAGGGCTGCGCCGCTGCACATCACGATCGTGAGGCCGAGCATGCCGACCGCCATCTGCCACGGCAGGAGGATCGCGGCGCCGCCCTTCTCGCTGCCGCGGACGACGAACCAGCTGACGATCATCGCCAGCGAATAACCCGCGAGCGCGCTGATGATGGCCTGCTGCATGATGACGCGGTAGAGGTAGCCGTTGGTGGCGCCCATCGCCTTGAGCGTTCCGTACTCGCGGATGTGATCCATCGTCGTCGCATAAATCGTCTGGGCCACGACAACGACGCCGACCACAAGGCCCAGCACCGCCGCCAGCAGCACCGCGACGCCCGCACCGGTCGTGAACATCCAGTAGAAACGCGTCATCGCGCTGAAGCGCGCGGTGGTGACCACGTCGACGTCCTTGACCCGCGCCGCCAGGCGGCGGCCCAGGTCGTCGAGGCCGGTCGAGCCGTCGCCCGTGATCAGGATGAAAATCGTCTGGTCGGACGGCAGCGACACGTAGTTCTGCGCGTTCTTGAACGAGGTAAAGATATACGGCGAGGTGGTGAACGAGCGGAGACCGCGCGTGAACCCGGCCACACGCGCGCGGCGGCCGCGGATCTCGCAGACGTCACCGATCCGGGTGACGCCGAGCTTCTGCCGGTATAACTCGTCGACGAACACGTTGTCGTCGAGCTTCAGGTCCGCGACCCGCCCCTCGACGACGTTCCAGGGAGCGCCAAGCGGTTGATCCGGATCGAAGCCGACGACCTGCACCCCCTCCTGGCCGCCGTCCGGCCGCTGCCACTGCGAGAAGCGGGCGATGTATTTCGTCGCCCGAGCGACGCCCGGAGTCGCCAGGACGGTCGACAGTTTGCGCTCCGAGAACGCCACGCCTTGCTCGATGTAGGGCACGCGGGCCGCGGTCATCCACAGGTCGGCGCCGGAATGGTCGACCAGCCCCGAGGTGGTGGTGGCGAACCCGAGGAACAGCCCGAGCTGGACGACGATCAGGACAACGGCGAAGACGACGCCGGTGATGGTCACGAGCAGCCTCACCTTGTCGTGCACCAGATTCCGCCACGCCAGTTCCGAGAGTTTGAGTTGCATGGTCTGCCGTAATCCGCGTAATCCGCGTACCCGTGTAATCCGCGGATGCCCTTTACACTGTCATTTGACGTAACACTGTTAAGTACAGTTCAAAAAAATTTCACCGCCGCCGCAGGCCGTCGACAACCGCGTCGATCGTCGCCGCGATCACCGCCTTGCGCTCGCCCCAGGGGAAGCCCTTGTGTGTGATCAACAGCGAGGTGATGCCGTGGATGGCAGCCCAGGTGGCGCGCGCCGCGACCTCTGGGTCCACCTTGCGCAATTTGCGCGCCCGCACGCCGTCCGCGATGCAGTCGCGAAGGCAGCCGAGCGCCTTCAGCCCGTTGGATTCAGCCGACATCGACTCCTGCTTCCGCGTCGGATCGAGGTCCGGGGGCGGCGGCAGCACGAAGGCGGGCAGGTAGTGATCCGGGTGATTCAGGCCGAACGCAATGTAGCGCTCGCATCCTTTGCGCAGGCGGACCAGCGGGTCGGGAAACTCCTGCGCCAGCGTCTCGAGCTCGTGCACGAGCTTGGCGAAGGTCTCGTCGCACAGGCTGAAGACGAGGTCCTGCCTGTCGGTGAAGTGGAGGTAGATGGCGGTCGGGGAATAGTCGATGCGCTCGGCGACGCGGCGCATCGACAGCTTCTCGTAGCCGTCGCGGACGAGCAGATCGCGCGCCGCATCCAGAATCTGCTGGCGCAGGAGCGTTTTTTGCCGGGCGCGGCGATCCTTGACTCCCATTGCTTACGGCGCTATGTTACTTAACACCGTTAACCAAGTCAACCCCGCGCGCTACCTTCCTGCCCCTCCCGTCCCTCCTGCCCTTTACACCCCCGTCGCCACGTACCGCTTGATCGCGGCGACGGTGCGGTCGATGTCGGCATGGGTGTTGTAGAAGTGCGGCGACAACCGGATGCCGGGCCGATCCTGGCCGCCGCGCGTCGCGCAGCCGATGTGGTCCTTCTGGTAGAGCGCTGTCGACAGCTTGCGGATGTCGAGGTTGCCAGGCAGGAACGAGATGACCGCGACGGTGCGGGACGGGTCCAGGCTGGTCCAGATCTTCACCCCGTCGATCGGCTTGAGCCCCGAGAGGAGATTCTGCGTCAGCTCGCGCGCACGCTTTTCAATCTGCGCCCGGCCGATTCTGGTCTGGAACGTCAGCGCCTCGCCAAACGCCATCATCGCCGGCTCGTCCCGCTGCCCGAAGCCCTCGAACGTCTTCGACACGCCGACCCGGCCCGGGTAGGCACTGAAGATGCTCGCCCAGATTCGGGATTGCGCGCTCTTGTTGATGTAGAGCACGCCGTTTTCCTTCGGCCCGCAGATCCATTTGTGCGCGCTGCCGCTGTAGAAGTCCGGCTGCATCTCGGCGAGGTCGACGTCCATCAGGCCGAATGACTGTGCACCGTCGACCAGGCTCAGGATGCCGCGCTCGCGGGCCAGCGCGCAGAGCGCCTTCGCCGGAAACAGATCGCCGACGGTGCTCGTCTGATGCGTAAAGGAGATGACCTTGGTTCGCGGCGTGATCGCCTTCGCGAACGCATCCACGTAGTACTCCATGCCGGGGTGCGGGTTCGGCGTCGGCACGTCCTTGACGGTGAAACCGAAACGCTTCGCCTTTTCCTGCCACGCCGTATGGTTGCTCGGATGGTTGTCGGCGGTCAGGAGCACCTCGTCGCCGGCTTTCAGATCGATGCCCGTGGACACCAAGTTGTTCGACTCGCTGGTGTTGCGGGTGATGACAATCTCTTCCGGCGTCACCCGGAGGAACTCGGCCAGCAGCTTCCGCGTGTTCTCGCGGCCGTCGCCGAGCTTGACGCGATTGTCCT
>DATASG010000274.1:0-8736 GCA_036269295.1 Vicinamibacterales bacterium
AGGAAATCGCACGCCGGACAAACCGACGCCACCATGGCGAGACTGCGGCCGCGGCGGACGCCGATTTCGAGATAGCTCGCAGGGTGGAGTCCGGCCGCGAGCGTCATCAGCGCGGTGTTGATGTCCGCGAACTGCCAGGTCTCCGGATGACGTTCGAGGCCGGCGCGGTAGAACGCCAGGACGTAGTCGGCGTAGGCGTCCGGCGTCAGGCGCTCGAGCACCGTCAGCGCGCGACGGACGGCAGTGGGGCCGGCGAGCATCGAGGCACCGAAGGTCGAAGCGCCGGCGATTGCGGGCGCATACCATTGATTGCCGGGCGCGAACAGGGTGTTGCCGGCCGCGGCTGGCGCGGCCGGCCGCGATTCACCGCTGCCCCGCAGCGCGCGTTTGACGACGTCTCGAATCACGCTCATACAAACCCGCCTTCGCTCCCACATCGCGGGAGCTTCGGCGCCGCAAACTGACTGTCTGTGGCGGCGCAACTCCATTGCGCCTTGCGGCAGACGATACCGCGGGTGATGTGGAGTTGATACGGCCGCCACGGACGTTCGGGCTCGACGATCTCGAACTCGAAGGCGTCGGGAATCTCGTCGACGTGCTCCAGGTGCGGGATGCCGACGAATGCGTTCAGCCGATACCGGCCCGGGATGAAGGTCGGGCCCGGCAGGCGGACCGTCATCGTGCACGACGGCACCGGCGGCAGCTCCCGGCCGTCGTCGTCGACGTTCATGAGCGAGAGCAGCGGCTGTCCCTGATCGGACAACACCACGAGCTCGACCACCAGGCCGCGCAGGCTGGCGCCGCTGGTCGAGGCGTTGGACAACTGCAGGTCGACTTGGAAGACCAGATCGTTTTCGGGCGGCACGCCGCGCACCGCGGCGCCACGCTCGTCGACCAGGCGAATGTCGCTGACGCGGGCCCATCCGGTCCCGCTCCGGCTGCGGGTATTGAAGCGGCCGGTTTCGACCAGCGATTGCTCGGCCGCCCGGTAGGTGGTGACGATCTCGCCAATGGTCCCGCTCTGCACCAAGCGGCCCCGGTCCATCAGCAGGCCGCGCGTGCACAGCCGCTGGATCGCCTCCATGTTGTGGCTGATGAACAGCACGGTGCGGCCGCGGCGGGCGATGTCGTCCATCTTGCCGAGGCACTTCTTCTGGAACTGCGCGTCGCCGACCGCGAGCACTTCGTCCACCACCAGAATCTCGGTCTCGAGATGCGCGGCGACCGCGAACGCCAGCCGCATGTACATGCCGCTCGAATAGTGCTTCACGGGTGTGTCGATGAAGCGATCGATCTCGGCAAAGGCGACGATCTCGTCGAACTTGCGGCTGATCTCGACCCGGCTCATCCCGAGGATGGCGCCGTTGAGAAACGTGTTCTCGCGGCCGGTGAGGTCCTCGTGGAAGCCGGTGCCGACCTCGAGCAGCGATCCGATCCGGCCGGTGACGTCGACGAAGCCGGTGCTCGGCTCGGTGATCTGCGAGAGCACCTTCAGCAGCGTCGACTTGCCGGCGCCGTTGCGTCCGATGATGCCGACCACCTCGCCCGGGGTGACCTCGAACGACACGTCGTCGAGCGCCCAGAGCGTGTCCTGGTCGGGCGGTGCCTTGGCGCGGCCGAGCCGCAACGCCCCAACCAGCCGCGACGCGGCGCCGGCGATCGCGTCGCGGGCGGTGCCGGGTCGAAGCCGGTGGCCGATCCGGTAACGCTTGCCGAGGTGCTCGGCGCGAATGACGGGATGGGACATCAAATCACGTCCGCAAACGTGCCTTCGAGCTTGCGGAAGTAGATGGCGCCGCCGACGATCATCGCCCCCACCACCGCGGCGGAGACGAGCGTGATCACTCCGGGCGCGGGGCCGCCGGCCAGCGCCCAGCGGAAACCCTCGATGACGCCGGCCATCGGGTTGAGGCCGTAGATCGCACGCCAGCGTCCGGGTACCAGCGAGGCGGGGTAGGCGACCGGCGTCGCGAACATCCACAACTGCACGACGAACGGCACCACGTAGCGGACGTCCCGGTAGCGCACGTTCAGGGCGGCGAGCCAGACGCCGACGCTGGCGGCGGTGCAGATTGCGAGCAGCATCAGCGCCGGCAGCCAGACGATCGCGGCGCCGGGCACGATGCGGTACCACGCCATCAAACCGATCAGGATCACGAACCCGATCGCGAAGTCGACCAGCGGCGCGATCACCGCCGCGAGCGGGATGATCAGGCGGGGAAAATACACCTTCGAAATGATGTGCTGGTAGCCGCTCAGCGGGGTGCTGGAACCGGCGAGCGCCGAGGCGAAGTAGCTCCACGGGACGAGCGCGATCAGCGAGAACACCGGGTAGGGCAACCCGTCGGACTGGACCTTGGCGAGATGGCCGAAGAAGATCGTGAACACCACCATCGTCATCAGCGGCTGGACGATCGCCCAGCCGGCGCCGAGCAGCGTCTGCTTGTAGCGCACCTTGATGTCGCGCCAGACTAAGAAGTAGAGCAGCTCGCGGTACGCCCACAGCTCCGAGAGCGTGCGCGTGCTCCAACCCTGCGACGGGCGGAGGCGGCGCGTGACCGGCAGTTCGGCGGCGATCACGCCTGCCTCAAGAACGCGCCGAGGACGCCCAGCGCCCAGGGGCGGCTCCAGTGCACCGCGCCCCGCTGCCAGTCGGCCCAGGTGGCGTCGGCGGCGCCGCGCGCGATCCAGCCCTGCTCGGTGAGGTGTGCCATCCCGGAGCGGACAAACGGCTGCAGATCGCCGGCCATCCACTGCGCGAACGGCAGCGTGAAGCCCTGCTTCGGCCGATCGACCGCTTGGCGCGGGAGCGGCCGCGCCAGGGTCTCGTGGAGCAGGCGCTTGTTCCGCATCAGCGAGGGATGGGCGCCGAGATCCGGCCATACCGCGTCGAGCAGCAGGTGATCGACGAACGGCACGCGGACCTCCAACGCGTGAGCCATCGACATGGCGTCGAGATCGCGCAGGAGCTGCGAGCGCAGGTAGACGCGGGTTTCGAGCCTCGCCACCTGGCCTTCGAGCGTGGATGCGTCGCCGTGGAACAGATCCGACTCCGCCATCGCGACCCGCGCCGTCGCCGCTGCCCAGCAGTCGCGCAGCGCCGGGCCGGCGATCCGCTCGACCTCATCCGGCATGTAAAGGCCGCGCTGAGCCCTGTAGGCCGCGTCCATCTTCCCGTTACCGGTCATGAAATGCTGCCACCGTTCGGTCAACCGCTCCGGCAGCACCGCGGAGACCGCCGGCGTCATCGCCGGCGCGATGGGCGCGATCCGCTTCTTCCAACGCATCGCCGAAGGCAGGCGGGTGAACGACGGATACCCGCCGAACAGCTCGTCTCCGCCCGCCCCGGAGAGCACCGCCTTGATGCCGGTCTCCGCCACCGCCGCCGACACGTAATACGAATTCACCGCGTCGAGCGTCGGCTGATCGAGGCGAGCGAGGATGCCGGGAAGATCGCTGACGATGCGCGAGGCGTCGAGCACCAGCTCATGGTGCGTGGCGCCGAACGTCGACGCCACCAGCCGCGCGTAGTCGTGCTCGGAGGAGCGATCGTCGAACCGGACGGTATAGGTGTTGAGTCCCGGGATTCCCGCGTCCGTCGCCGCAGAGAGAATCGCCGACGAGTCAATCCCTCCAGAGAGAAACACCCCGACCGGGACGTCGGCGACCAGGTGGGCGGCCACGCTCTGCTGAACCGCAACGCCGACGCGTTCGCGCAGCGCCGATTCGGTGCAGCCTGAGTCAGGACGCGCGTAGGTCGCGGTGATGTCGGCGAAGGCGTGGCGGCTGCAGCCGCCGTCCTGGGACCAGCGCAGCCACCATCCGGCAGGCAGACTCTCGACCCCGGCCAGATAGGTGAGCGACGGCGGGACGGTGCCCCACGCCAGGAACCCCAGCACGCCGGCCGGATCGATCGCCCGCTCGACCAGGCCTGATGAGACGAGCGCCTGAATCTCCGAGGCGAACGCGATCGAGCGCTCGGTCGCCGCCAGGTACAGCGGCTTGATGCCGAAGCGATCGCGCGCCAGGACCAGCGTGCGCGTCTCGACGTCCCACCATGCGAGCGCGAACATGCCGCGAACCTGCGCCAGCGCCGCGGGACCGTCGAGCACGAGCAGCCGCAGCAGGACCTCGGTGTCGCTGGCGGTGGTGAATCGCTCACCCCGCCGGTCGAGCGACCGCCGCAGATCGCGATAGTTGTAGACCTCGCCGTTGAACACGATGCGGTGGCGGCCATCCGACGTGGCCATCGGTTGCGCGCCAGTCGGACCGGGGTCGATGATCGCCAGACGGGTGTGCACCAGCAGCGCGTCGCCCGCGGGCGCGCGCCATACGCCACGGCCGTCCGGACCACGGTGGGCAAGCGCGGCGCCGAGCGCCGCCGAAGGGTCCGGTGTGATGGCGCCGTCGCGGCGCACCACGCCGGCAATACCGCACATCAGAAGAACCGCGACTTCACTTTGACTTCGTCGTTGGGCTGCACCCGGTCTTCCAGCTTGGCCGAGATCTCGACCGACTTGCCGCCCTCGCTGCGGATGATGGTGATGCGTCGATCGGAACCGCGTTCGTTCAGCCCGCCGGCCAGGATGATCGCCTGGGCCACGGTGGTACCCGTGTCGAGCACGAAGGATCCGGGATTCTTGATGAAACCGGAGATGTAGAAGCGTTTGGCCACCGGGACGTTGACGATGTCGCCGTCCTGCAGCACGAGGTCGCGACCGACCTTGCCGAGCTCCAGATCTTTGCGGTTCACCGTGATCGGCTCCGGAGCCTTCTCGCCCGGTTTCGGCGGATGCATGACCAGCACATCGTTGCTCGCGTTCTGGGTCGGCGATCCCGCCAGCGCCAACGCTTCGAGCAGCGACATCGTGGTGCCGGGCAGGGTGACCTTGCCGGGGGTGCGGACTTCGCCGGTCACCAGGACGTTGCGTGCCTTGAACTGATCGACCTCGATCCGCACCTGCGGGTTGCGGATGAAGCCCGCCTTCAGCAACGCCGTGATTTTGTCCTGGGCCTCGGCCAGCGAGAGGCCGGCAAGCGGGACGCGGCTGAGATAGGGCATCGAGATGGTGCCGTCGGTGTCAACGCGGTACTTTCCGGTCAGCTCGGTCTCGTCGGACACGATGATCGAGAGGTTGTCCTGCGGCCCGATCACGTATCCTTCGGTCGACGCCGTTTCGGTCCTGGTTTGTCCTCCAGATCCTTCCACCTTGGGGATCTCGAAGTCCGTCCTGTAGATCGTGCCGGGAGCGGGCGCCTGCGGCGCCGACGGCGGCGGCGGTTGCGGCGTCTGGCGCGGCGCAGCGAAAGCGGCACCGGTGGTCACGGTGAAGGCGATGGCGATGAACAGTGGGTTCTTGCACATGATGTCGTTCCGTTCGCTACTCGGAAACCCGCACCAGCGGGATCCCCAGCTGTCGAGCCTTTCGATAAAGATTGGGACGTTGCATGCCGAGGGCCTCGGCGGCGGGCGCCATGCGCCAGTCGTGATGCTGAAGGACCGAGGCGATGTAGTCGCGCTCGAAGCGCTGGCGCGCCTCGCGCAGGTTGCCCGACGGCACGAACGGCGAGTGCGCGCGGTCCAGCTGCAGCACCGGCAGGATCTGTTCGATTTGAATCACGTCGTCGGCTCCGCTGGCGACAACGCGCTCGACCGCGGCGCGGAGCTGCTCGAGATTGCCGGGCCATGTGACCGCGCCGAACAGCGCCAGCGCGGCCTGGGTGAACGTGCGCGCCGGGCGTCCGGCGGTGGCGCACGCGTCTTCCAGCAGCCGTGCCGCCAGCGCCGGCACATCGTCCGGACGATCGCGTAGCGGCGGCAGATCGATGCGGACCGTGGACAACCGTCGATAGAGGTCGGCGCGGAAGCGGTGGGCGCGAACGTCGCCGTCGATTCCGGGCTGGGCGCTGGCGATGAAGCGGATCCCGGTGGCCACGGGAACGCCGTCGATGCGCACTTCACCGTCGCGGGCAATCCGGGCCAACTGCGCCTGCGTCGAGGCGCGGAGCTCGGTCACGTTGTGCAAGTAGAGCGCGCCGCCGCGCGCCGCCGCGATGCCGCTATCGGCGGCGACCGACTCAAGGTCGGTCGCGGTGCCGGGCGCCGGATTCCCGAACAGCACCCGATCGACGCTCGCCGGGTCGGCGGCGTCGCAGTACACGGACACGTAGGGGGAGGCCGGCGCGCGCCCGCGTTGATGGAGCTCGCAGGCGACCGCCTCGATGTCGGCGCCGGCTTCGGCGGTGATCAGGACCCCGCCGTCGAGCGCGGCGCCGCGGCGGATCATCTCGTGGACTCGCACGATCGAGGGCGATCCGCCGAGGAGCTCCACGGCGCTGTCGCCGGGCCTGGTCAAGCGCTCGGCTCGGTCGGCGAGCATGATGGGGTCTGCCATTGCTAAGTCTCGTTCTGAATCAGTGAGATGCAGCTTCGCCCCGTCACTTACAGAGGAGCGACGAGGGGTCGCCAAAACAGGGTTCCATTCAAACGGACAATGCATGACTTAATATGACACTAACGACTGTAAGTGTCAATGACGATACCGCCGCACACCTTCGCAGATACAGGCAGACGACGGAACAGCTGCGGTCAATTGTCCGTAAAATGTTTTTTTACAATACTTTACGCGCGTCAAGCGGTGAAGCTCGACCAACAGGCTTATCGGCGTGAGCGGGCTGTATCGTTACGGACGGAGGCGCTGTATCAGGTTCGAGACGCTGCGCTAGTCCTGGCGAGGCGGTTCCTGGCGGGAGGGTTCCTGGCGAATCGGACTGGAAGCTGCGAGGGACTGGGGCGGCGCGGGTTGAAACTGGTCACCCGGGTGGTCGAACAGGCTGTTGATGAAAAACGCCAGCCCCATCACCACGAAGAAGCCGCCGACGCCAATGCCTTCGTTGATGGCGCCGCCGGCGACGCTAATCAGCATCATGAGGCCGAAGCCGATGCCCATCAGGGTCACGCCCGCCCGCCGGAAGCGGCCCGGCGAGCGATGGCGCCTGCTCTGAGCCATGACGAGCATGGCGCGGTCGAAGCCTCGAGGATCCACTTCGGGCGGCGGGACCAGGCCCCGTTCGATCATCGCGATCCGCTCGCGCACTTCCAGCTCGCGGACCCGCGCCTTGCTCAGCGTGAGGACGATGATGAACGCGAACGTGCAGATGGTGCCGACGATCGGGATCAGAAAAGGCCACGCCACTTGCAGGTCGTCCATTGCGCCTCCAGGGTACTCGCTCGAACTGATTAGACTGGAACGGTTCATGAATTGTTTCAGTCCTGTTCGCGAAACAATTCCCTCGTGCGCGTGCTCTAATACGGTGGCGGATGGAGGAAGTGCACGAGCGCGAGCTCGTCGAACGCTGCCGCTCCGGTGATGAGCGCGCATTCCAGGAACTGGTCGATCGCTACAAGGACCTCGTGTTCGCCCTGATCGCGCGGACGGTGCAGGATCGATCGCGCGCGGAGGATCTGGCGCAGGACGTGTTCCTGCGGATCCACCGCGGACTCCCGTACTTCCGCGGCGAAGCGCGCCTCTCCACCTGGATCTACCGCATCGTCGCGAACGTGTGCCTGCAGGAGCAGGGGCACGCGCCGGTCGCGATGTCGTTCGACGATGAGCGTATGCGGGCGAAGGCGATGCCGTCGGCGCCCGATCGACAGTTTGGCGATCTCGAGCTGCGCGATCGTCTCGAAAAGGCGATCGCACGGCTGCCGGCAAACTACCGGCTGCTGATCGCGGCGCACTATCTGAACGGGGTGCAGTACGAGGGGCTGGCGGAAGCGCTGCAGCTGCCGCTCGGCACGGTGAAGACCCAGCTGTATCGCGCGAAGCAGCAATTGCGGCGGATGTTGGAGACGGATCTTAGATAACAGGGGTGAACCACGAGCCCGGATTGATCCATGTTCTGCGACGAAGCGCTCGATACCGTTGAGGCGATCGCCGCCGGCGACCTGACCGCGGACGGCCGGGTCGCGGCGCACCTGGCGAGCTGTCCGAATTGCGCCCTCGCGCTCGAGGACGCGCGGCGGCTCGAGGCCTCTCTCCGGCGCCGCGCGGCGCCCGCGGCTCCGGCCGAGTTCACGTCGCGCACCCTGGCGCGCATCCGCCGCGCGCGGTGGCGCAGCGATCAGTTCCTGGACGTCGGCTTCAACGTCGCGATCGGTCTGGTCGTGGTGTCGGTGCTCGCCGGCGTCTGGATGCTGCTGCACCGCACCGGGTTGGTCTCGGTCAGCGGCGACGCGGTCAACGTCTTCGGCAGCGGTTTCGTGGCGCTCGCCCGGCGGGTGGCGCCGGCGCTGCCGCTCTACGTCGGGGCGGCGGCGCTGCTCGTCAGCGCGCTCGGCATCTGGTGGTGGGCCGAGCGGGATGCGGCATTGTGAATCTGGTCGTCGGGTAATCGGGTAGTCTGGTCATCCATTGTGAGGATTGTCCACGATCGCCCAATCCATTCCCCGATTGCCAGATGGCCCGATAGCCGGATCCGTCCGCTGTTGAAATGGGCGGGCGGCAAGCGCCAGCTGCTGCCGCATCTGCGCCGCTTCTATCCGCCGGCGTTCAACCGCTACCTCGAGCCGTTCTTCGGCAGCGGCGCGGTGTTCTTCGATCTCCACGCCGCGGGCCGGCTGCAGGATCGGGACGTGGTGCTGATCGACGCCAACGCGGATCTGATCGGCTGCTACGAAACCGTGCGGGCGCAGCCCGACGCGGTCGGGCACGAGCTCGATCGGCTGGCGGCCGC
>DATASG010000275.1:0-4139 GCA_036269295.1 Vicinamibacterales bacterium
ACCGACATGGCGCACATCGCGGGCCTGGTGGCAGCCGGCGTGCACCCGAGCCCGGTGCCGCACTCCGACTTCGTCACGTCCACGACGCACAAGACGCTGAGAGGACCGCGCGGCGGCCTCGTGCTGTGCCGCGAGAAATACGCCAAGGATCTCGACCGCACCGTGTTTCCCGGCGTACAGGGCGGTCCTCTGATGCACATCATCGCCGCCAAAGCGGTCTGCTTCAAGGAAGCGGCCGAGCCCGGATTCATCGAGTATCAGAGACAGATCGTCGCCAACGCCAAGCATCTCGCCGGCGTGCTGACGAACGCCGGCTTCCGTTTGGTGAGCGGCGGCACCGACAACCACCTCATGCTCGTCGACGTCTTCTCCAAGGGGATCACTGGCAAGGTGGCGGAAGCGGCGCTGGGCAAGGCCGGCATCACGGTCAACAAGAACGCAATCCCGTTCGATCAGAATCCGCCGATGGTCGCGAGCGGTATCCGCGTCGGCACGCCGGCGGTCACGACCCGCGGCATGCGCGAAACCGAGATGGACCTCATCGGCGAGCTCTTCGCTCGCGCGCTGCAGACGCCGGACGACGATCGCGCGCTGAGCATGGTTCGCGCGGAAGTAGAAGGTCTGTGCCGGAAGTTCCCCCTCTACAGGGAGTAGGAGCGAAGCTCGCCTGGCCCGGAGCGGCCAAGTCCGCGCCCTACACGGACGCGGTCGCCGCCGTGTTCGCGCGCGGCGGGCCGCTCGACCTGGCGATGCCCGACTTCGAGCCGCGCGCCGGCCAGGCGGCGATGGCCGCGGCGGTCTCGCGCGTGTTCGCGGACGGGGGCGTCCTGCTCGCGGAGGCCGGCACCGGCACCGGCAAGACACTCGCCTACCTCGTCCCCGCGATTCTCAGCCGCGAGCGCGTCCTGATCTCGACCGGCACCAAGAACCTGCAGGAGCAGATCTACTTCAAGGACATTCCGGCGCTGCGCGAGGCGCTGGGGATCCCGTTCACGGCGACCTACATGAAAGGGCGCGCGAACTACTTGTGCGTCCACAAGCTCGATCAGCTTGCCGACGGTGTCGGTCCGGCCGTGCACGACGTGTTTCTCCCCATCATCCGCGAGTGGTCGACGCGAACCGAGACCGGCGACCGCGCCGAGCTGCAGGATCTCCCCGAGGACCTCGCGTTCTGGCATGACGTCTCGGCCACCGCGGACACCTGCCTCGGCACCGAATGTCCGCGCTACGACGTCTGCTTCGTCACCCGGATGCGGCAGCGCGCGGCCGAGTCCGACGTGGTGATCGTCAACCACCACCTGTTGTGCGCCGACGCGGCCGTCCGCCAGAACGCCTTCGGTGAGGTGATTCCGGCGTTCACCCGTGCGATCCTCGACGAGGCGCACCAGCTCGAGGACATCGCGACGCAGTATTTCGGGTTCAACGTCAGCAGCTATCGTCTCGAAGAGCTCGCCCGCGACGTCGAGCGCCTGGTCGCCACGGGCGGCGTCCAGGACCGCGGCGCCAAAGACGAGATCGCAAAGGCGGTCGAACGCCTGCGCGATCACGGGCAGGCGTTCTTCACCGAGCTGGCGATGGCGCATCGCAACAACGGCCGGGCCAAGAACGAGGAGCGCGTCCGCGCCACCGCTGAAACGCTCGGGCAGACTTTTCAGGCCGCGGTCAACCTCTCCGGCGCGCTCGATATCCTCGAATCGACGCTGGCGCTGCTGCGGAAGCCGTCAGGCGACGAGGCGGATGGCGACGAGCCTTCGCCCAGCGGCGAGGACGCCGCCGCGCTCGCACGCCGGGCCGGGCAGGTGCGCGACGACCTCCGTTTTCTCCTCCGCGGCAGCGACGAGGCGTATGTCTACTTCGTGGAGTTCCGCGGCCGCGGCACCTTCCTGCGCGCGTCGCCGATCGACGTTTCGGCGATCATCCGCGGCCTGCTGCTCGACCGGATGCAGACGACGGTGCTGACCTCGGCGACGCTGACGGTCGACGGCCGCTTCGACTACCTCCGCGCCCGGCTCGGCATCGGCGCGGCGGACGAGATCCGGCTCGCCTCGGAGTTTGATTTCCTGCAGCAGGCGATCCTCTATTTGCCGCCGAAGATGCCGGACCCGCGATCGGAGAACTTCGCGGTCGCGGCGAGCCGCGAGGTGATCGAGATCCTCAAGCGCACGCACGGGCGGGCGTTCGTCCTCTTCACCAGCTACGCGATGATGCGTTCGGTGCAGGCGATGGCGGAGATGGCGCTGAGCTATCCGATTTTCGCGCAGGGGGCCGCGCCCCGATCGCAGCTGCTGAACCAGTTCCGCGCCACGCCGCACGCGGTGCTGTTCGCGACCTCCAGCTTCTGGCAGGGAGTCGACGTCGTGGGAGAGGCGCTCAGCTGCGTGATCGTCGACAAGATCCCGTTCGCGTCGCCGGGCGATCCGATCACCGCCGCGCGCATCGAGCAGATCCGGGCGCGGGGCGGCGATCCGTTCGGAGAGTACCAGGTGCCGCTGGCGATCCTGGCGCTGCAGCAGGGGCTCGGCCGTCTGATCCGGCATCGCCGCGATCGGGGCGTGCTGGCGGTTCTCGATCCGCGGCTGCGGACGATGGGCTACGGCCGGCGCTTCGTCGCCTCGCTGCCGCCGGCGCCGATCGTCCACGACCTCGCGAGCATCGAGACCTTCTTCGGCTGATCCGCGGATTACGCGGATGTCACGGATTACGCGGATTACGCGGATTACGCGGATCAGAAATTGAAGTTGATCCCGACGTCGATCTTCCGCATTCCCTGAACGGCGGTGGGCTGGCCGAAGAACGGCGACGTCAGCGTGCCGCTGTAGCCGACATAGTTCGCGTGGTTGGTCAGGTTCTGCGCATTGACAATGATGCCGATGCGGAATCGCGGCAGGGAGTCGGCCGCGAGCGTCTGGACGTTGAAGTTGCCGCCGGGGCTGCCCATGATGAAGATGCCAGGAGGCATCGGCCCGAGCTTCTTCTGCCCGATCGGAATGTTGTAGACGAAGAAGCCGCCCAGGTTGAACGCGGCGGCGCCGCGGAGCGAGTTGCGCGGCACGCCCGCCGGCCGATCGTTGAAGATCTGATCGCCGTTGTCGTCGAGCCCGGTCCGGATTGTGTAGGGAAGGCCGCTGGAGTAGCTCACGTTCAGGTTGGCGTTGAAGTTCCTGAGCCAGCCGGCACCGAAGAATACGCCGGCGCGGTGGCGCACGTCGTTCTGCGCCGGCCCCCAATCATCCGCGAGGCTTCCGGTCGCCGGCACCGCAAACGGGCCGTCGGAGTCGTTCTCGACCTTGGCCAGCGTGTAGTTGAAACCGAAGTTGGTCCGCTTCCAGTTCCAGCGCTCTTTCGGCGGCGCCATCGACGGCGCCGTGAGGCTGATCTGCATGAACGCGTTGACGCTGTTCTGACGCGAGGTCGCGTCGCCGACCACTTCGATGAGATTGCCGAGCGCCGGGTCGGACGGATGCCGTTCACCGGCGCGTTCAGGTTGAGGCCGCGCTGCAGGCGGCTCCCGCTCACGTGCGCGTAGCTGACGCCGAGGCGTGAAAACGGGTTGAGCGCGTAGTCGATGCCGCTGCTGAGCCGTACGTTCCTGGCCATCTGGAGATCGTCGGCGAGCAGGTACTTGTTGATCGGCGGCACGACGCCGACGTTGCCAGGATCGGGATACGACGGGTTGACGATGTCGAGCTCCTGCTGGCGGATGCCGTCGACCCGGAGCGTCTGTTCGTAGGTCCCGCTGTTCAGCCAGTCGGTGAAGACGCCGGCGCTGGCCCGCAGGGTCGTCTTGCCGTTCTTGAACGGCGCCCAGGTGACGCCGAGCCGAGGGCCGAGGGCGCTGAAGTCGCGCAGATGCGTTTGCACCTCGTAGCGCAGTCCCGGGGTGAGGGTCAGGCCTTTTCGCACGCGGATGTCATCCTGGAGGTACCCGGCCGCCTGAAGGTTGAAGTAGTCGATGTTCGGATCGCCGATGCGCCGCGTGAACGTCTGCGGCGTGCCGGCCTCGAACGCGGCGAGGCTTTCGAAGGTGTAGGTGCCGAGGTAGTTCGCGGTGTCGTCGGTATGGTACGACCCGCCGGCGAGCACGATGCCGGCGCGGACGGAGTGGATGCTGCGGACGTAATCAAGATCGGACGCGAGGG
>DATASG010000276.1:0-6733 GCA_036269295.1 Vicinamibacterales bacterium
CCGCTTTCACGGCCACGTCCGGGGCCACGTCGCCAGCGGCGGCGGCCGGCGGCGCCGACGTCAGCAGCCCGATCAGCGCCGCCGCGACGAGGCGTCCAGCACAGCGGTACACGTGGCCCCTCGATCTCAGCGAAACGCCCATCGCATCCGCAGGCTCGCGCTCCGGGGCACTTGTGTCGCCATCAGCAGCGATCCGGTGCCGGCCAGCTCGGCATGGGCCTTGTCGAGGAGGTTCTGGCCGATCGCCATCAGCGAAAGCCGGGAGTTGAACCGCCATTCTCCGTTGATGTCGGCCCGCGTGTAGGCCGCCACCTGAAGCTCCTCGAGAGCACCGACGTGGAAGATCGCGACATTCACGGTCGCGCGAGCCGCCGGCGAAAACACCGACGCCAGCCGCCACTGCGCACGCGGCGCCGTGGCGTCCGTCGTGGCAGCGGTCAGATCCTGGCTGGCCGCCGCCAGATGAGGCGTCACGTGGAAGGCGGTGTAGCTGGCTTCGAGCCGCCACGTGGGAGCCAACGTCCACTGCCCTGCGATTTCGAGGCCACGCGTCGCCGCCCCGAGCTGATTGCCAACCTGGGACGCCACGAGGATGCGCGGTGACGGGACGAACTGGACGACCGGCGCAGAGGTCTCAGTTGTCGCCAGGTGGTCGTAGCTGCCGACGAACCCGGTGACGTCCACCGACGCCGCGCTGCCAATCTCGAGCCGGTATCCCGCTTCAGCGTCGACGAACGTTTCAGTCTGGGCCGCCGGGTTGCCCACGTAGGTGACATAAAGGGGTAAGCCTGCGGGAGTAGGAACCGGCGGGTACTGCAGGCTAAGCCCGCGTTCGGTGAGCGACGGCGTCCGCAGCGCGCTGGACGTGGCCGCCCAGAGACGCTGGCGTGGAAGCCCTTTCCAGATCACGCGTGCCGTCGGCTGCACGCCGGCACCTGCCGACGAGTCATACTGGGTCTGACCGCCGAGGGTGACCGCCATGCGTTTTCCGAAGAGCGCGATCTCGTCCTGCACGAAGGCGGTCAGGAGCGAGGTACCGGACTCGGCCGGGTTGAGCGAAATGCTGACACGGCCCACATACCGCTCATCGATGAACCGGTAGCCGGCTCCGGCGACGAGATCCTGACGGGTGCCCAGCGCGGTGTGGTATTGGGCGTCGACGTCGACCGCGTGCCTGGCGTAGTCCGCCACCGGCTCCTCGCGCTGCGCGTAATCGACGAACGTTTGAACCTGGAGCGATGAGTGGTTCTGGCCCGTGCGCGTCCAGCGCCCCAGTAGGTGGGCGCCACGGGTCGTGGATGGGTCGGTGGCGATTGGTTGGCTCGCCGCGGTCTGCGGGTCGAGATTGGGCCAGAGCGCGCGCGCCTGTCCGGCGGTGAAATCGCCATCCAGCATGAAGGCGCTGGGGCCAGCGGTCCAGTCGGCGCGAAACCCGGTGGTGGCGCTGCGCGACGGATCGGCGGCCGGCGCGCCGTTCGCGGTGACCGACTCGGTGCGTCCGCTCCACTGCGAGTAGAGGCGATAGCTGCCGGTGCCGAGGGCTCCGCCGAAGCGTGCCGCGCCCTGCTCGCCGGCGCCGCCGCCCTCGACGCGGACGAGGCCGCCTTGCGTCTCGGCCGCCGACTTGGTGACGATGTTGATCACACCGTTCACCGCGTTGGCGCCCCAGATGGCCGCGCCGGGACCGCGAATGACCTCGATGTGCTCGATATCGTCCAGCATCAGGTCCTCGGTGTCCCAGAGGACGCCCGCGAAGATGGGACTGTAGATGGTGCGCCCGTCGACGAGCACGAGCAGCTTGTTCGCGTACACGGCGTTGAAACCGCGAATCGTCACCGCCCACTTGTTCGAGTTCACCTGCGCGACCTCGACTCCGGGCACCATCCGCAGCAGATCGGGGATCGTGGTCATGCCCGAGCGCCGGATGTCGTCGCTGGTGATCACGAACACGGCCGCGGCGACGTCGGTGGCGCGCTGTTCCTTCCGCGACGCCGAGGTGATCTCTATGTTCATCAGGTCTTCGAGCGACACCTGGGTCAGATCGCGCTCGGGCTTCTGTGCTAGAGCCGGCGGCGCGAGTCCGATCGAGGCGAGCGTCACGAGGCCGACGATCCGGCTGATGGGGTCTATTCGTTTCATAGTGTCCATACGAGGTTGGTCGACACCTTTCCCGCTGTGGCGGCGACCGCCATGTGTGGGGCAAGAGCCTCGCCAGACGAGCTGACCGTGGTTGTGGGTTGTTTTCTCGTGGCGCTCGCCGAACGTGCCCGGAGCACCGCCGCAGAATGACTCGCATGTGTGCGCCCCTGGCACACACGTGCGCGCGCAAACGCCGCGATTTGGAGCGACAATGAGCGCCCAATGGCGCACCTCTTCGACCCGCTCTCCTTACGCTCTGTGACCTTGTCGAACCGGATCGTCGTCTCGCCGATGTGCCAGTACTCGAGCGTGGACGGCTTCGCGCACGACTGGCATTTCGTGCATCTGGGCACGCGCGCGGCGGGGGGCGCCGCTCTGGTGATGACCGAGGCGAGCGCGGTCACCGCCACCGGCCGCATCAGCCCGCAGGATCTGGGGATTTACGACGACAGGCACGTCGATGGCCTCGCGCGCTGCGTCCGCTTCATCCATTCGCAGAAGACGCTGGCCGGCACCCAGCTCGCGCATGCCGGACGGAAGGCGAGCACCGCGCGTCCGTGGGAGGGCGGCGGCGCCCTCTCGACGGCCGACGGCGGTTGGGAGCCGATCGGACCAACGGCCGTGCCGTTCGCCGACAACTACCCGACGCCGCGTCCGGCCACAGGCGAGGACCTCGCCGCCATCGTCGCGGCGTTCCGAGACGCCGCCCGACGCGCGCTCGCCGCCGGCTTCGACGTCGTCGAGCTGCACGCCGCGCACGGCTATCTGATCCACGAATTCCTCTCGCCGCTCGTGAACACGCGTACCGACGCCTACGGCGGGTCCTACGACAACCGCCTCCGGCTCGTGCTCGAGATCGTCGACGCCGTCCGGAGTGTCTGGCCTGAGCGGCTGCCGCTCTTCGTGCGGATTTCGGCAACCGACTGGAAGGACGGGGGTTGGGATCTGGATCAGGCGGTCGAACTGGCGCGGCGCCTTCGCTCGCGCGGTGTGGATCTGGTCGATTGCTCGTCTGGCGGCGCGGTCCACGACCAGCAGATTGCGGTCGGTCCGGGCTATCAGGTGCCGTTCGCCGAGCGCATCCGCCGCGACGCCGGCGTGGCGACCGGTGCCGTCGGCCTGATCACGAAGGCGGAACAGGCCGACGCGATCGTCAGCCGCGGCCAGGCCGATCTGGTATTGCTCGCGCGCGAGCTGCTCCGCGATCCGTACTGGCCCCTGCACGCCGCCGAGCTGCTCGGACACACGGTGCCGTGGCCGCCGCAGTACCTGCGTGCGGCGCCTCGCGAGACGCCCGCGCGATAGCCGCGACTTCGTGACGTTCGACTCAATCTCGGTATGATGATCTGATGCGCGCGCTGCTGGTGGAAGACGACGTCACGATCGCCGACTTCGTCGTTCGCGGCCTGCGGGAAGCGGGGTTCGCTGTCGACCATGTGGCCGACGGCGACGCGGGTCTGGCTACCGCGACGCGGCAGGCATACGACGTCGCGATCGTCGATGTCATGCTGCCGAAGCGCGACGGCCTCTCGTTGATCGAGGAGCTGCGCCGGCGTGGCACCGCGACCCCGGTGTTGATTCTCAGTGCCAGGCGGTCGGTCGACGATCGCGTTCACGGTCTGCAGTCCGGCGGGGACGACTATCTGACCAAGCCGTTCGCGTTCGCTGAACTGCTCGCCCGGGTCCAGGCGCTCGTCCGGCGCGCCACGCGCGCGCCGGAGCCGACGACACTGACGGTGGATGATGTGGTGCTCGATCTGCTGTCGCGCAAGGTGACGCGCGCGGGCAAGCCGCTCGATCTGCGGCCGCGCGAGTTCACGCTGCTCGAGTTCCTGATGCGGCACGCGGGTCACGTGGTTTCGAAGACGATGATCCTGTCGCACGTGTGGGAGTACAACTTCGATCCCCAGACCAACGTGGTGGACGTGCTGGTCAGCCGTCTACGCGAGAAGATCGACCGTCCGTTCGAGAAGAAGCTGCTGCACACGGTACGAGGCGTCGGCTATGTGTTGCGGGGGCAATAGGGGGTCGGGAGTCGATTGCAGAAACTGCCATGCCGATCGCAGAAAACGAAATCGACTCCCGACCCCCTTTTCGGACCTTCGGCCTCAGGCTGGCGCTCTGGTACGCGACGCTGTTCGTCTCGGGCGCGATCGCGATCGTCTTCGTCACTTACTACCTGACCGCAAGCTCGCTGGCGCAGCGCGATCAGCAGATCATCAAGGGCAAGCTCGGCGACTACGCCGCGGCCTACACCAACGGCGGCGTCCGGGTGCTGGCGGCGACCGTTCGCGCCGAGCAGCAGGCGGCCCCCGAGCGGTTGTTCGTCCGCGTCGTCGATCGTGGCGTCGAAGCGGTCGTGCTCAGCAACCCGGACGGTTGGGATCCGTCGAAGCTCGAGATCGTGTCGGCGCGGCTCGACGACGGCACGCTGGTGCAGGTCGGAAAGAGCACCGAGGCGCGCGACGATCTGCTGTCCCGGTTTCGCGCCGCACTCGGCATCGTGACGCTGTTCATCGTCGTCATCGCGCTGACGGGCGGCTGGCTCGCGACGCAATCAGCATTGTTTCCGATTCGCCGGCTGACGCTGGCGGTGCAGCGGATCATCCGCACCGGCCGGACGGACGCACGCGTGCCGCTCGAGGGCACCGGCGACGCCATTGACGAGCTCACTTCGCTGTTTAACACCATGCTCGACAAGATCGAGGGGCTGGTGACCGCGATGCGCGGCGCGCTCGACAACGTGTCGCACGATCTGCGAACGCCGCTGACGCGGCTGCGCGGGACGGCCGAGATGGCGCTCGCCTCGCCACCGCCAGGGGACGCGGCGCAGCAGGTCGACTGCTACCGCGAGCTGCTCGCGGATTGCGTGGAGGAGTCCGACCGGGTGCTGGTGATGCTCAACACCCTGATGGACATCTCCGAGGCTGAGAGCGGCACGATGCAGCTGCGCCGCGAGCCGGTCGCGCTCGCCGACGTCGTGGTGCGGGCGGTCGACTTGTATCGCGACGTGGCCGACGCCAAGGGTGTGGCGCTCGCCGCGGCGGCCCCGCCCGACATCGTGGTGATCGCTGATCGCACGCGGCTGGAACAGGTGGCCGCGAACCTCATCGACAACGCGGTGAAATACACGCCGTCCGGCGGCCGCGTCGACATCGAGGTTGGTCGAGCCGCCGACGCCGCGGTGTTACAGGTGCGCGACACCGGCCCGGGAATTCCCGCCGACGAGCTTCCCCGCATCTTCGATCGCCTGTTCCGCGGTGATACCAGCCGCGCCGAGCGCGGGCTCGGCCTGGGCCTCAGCCTCGTCAAAGCTATTGTCGAGGCCCATGGCGGCACGGTCGAGGTCGACAGCGAACCCGGCCGCGGCTCCGTGTTTACGGTGCGGCTCCCGCTCGGCTGAACCCTGCACCCTGAACCCTGCACCCTGAACCCTGAACTCCGAACCCTTTCACGTTTGTAATGCTCCTGCAACGGCCCCGCAAGGCAGCTTTTCGTCTGAGTCTTTAGAATCGATCACAGGCTCGAAAGGACGGAGAGACTGCTATGAAAAACACTCTACTGGCGGTGCTGGCGGCAGGCGCGCTGACGACCGGAGCGGCGTGGCACGGTCTGTCGGCAGCAGATACTCAGAAGGCGGACACGCAAAGGGCGGCGACCGTTTCGACGCCCATCACCCACTCCATCGCGGGCGGACGCGATTCCTACGCCGACGTCGTCGGCATCGCGGCGCCGGCGGTAGTCACGATCCGGACCGAGGGCAAGGCCAGAATGGTGCCGACGATGTTCGGGGGGCCGGAGGGGCAGGACGGGCAAGACGGACAGGATCCGGAGGATCTGCTGCGGCGGTTCTTCGGCGATCGGTTCGGCGGCGGCAGCCAGCCCGGGCAGCGGATGCCGCGCATGCAGCGCGCGCCGCGACAGCGGGCGCTCGGCTCGGGCGTCATCGTGACGAGCGACGGCTACATCCTCACCAACAATCACGTCGTCGACGGCGCAGATGACATCAAGGTCGAGCTGACCGACGATCGCACCGTGACGGCGAAGCTGGTCGGCACCGACAAGGCGAGCGACCTGGCGCTGCTCAAGGTGACCGCGAGCGATCTGCACCCGATCGCGGTGGGAAATTCTGAAAACGTGAGGGTCGGCGATGTTGTCCTGGCGGTCGGCAACCCGCTCGGCATCGGCCAGACGGTGACGATGGGGATCATCAGCGCCAAGGGGAGGTCGACGACCGTCGGCGACGGCGGCTACGAGGACTTCCTGCAGACCGACGCCCCGATCAACCACGGCAACTCGGGCGGCGCGCTGGTGAACACGAAGGGCGAGCTGGTCGGGATCAACTCGCAGATCCTGTCGAGCAACGACGGCAACATCGGGATCGGCTTCGCGATCCCGTCGAACATGGCGAAGAGCGTCATGGAACAGCTGCGCACTAAGGGAAAGGTTACGCGCGCGCAGCTCGGCGTCACCGTGCAGCCGGTCACCTCGGATCTGGCTGAGAGCCTCGGGCTCAAGCACACCGGTGGCGCGATCGTGAGCTCGGTCACGCCAGGCAGCGCCGCAGACAAGGCCGGCGTCAAGCGCGAGGACG
>DATASG010000277.1:0-7614 GCA_036269295.1 Vicinamibacterales bacterium
CTAGTGACTTAGTACACTAGGTCACATGGCGACCGGCCCGCTCGTTTCCATCGACGTTACGGATCGGACCCCGATCTACGCGCAGCTCGATCGCGGCCTGCGCGCCGCCATCGCCACCCGCCGGTTGCAGGTCGGCGATCAGCTTCCCACCGTCCGCCAGCTTGCCGTCGACCTCAGCATCAACGCCAACACCGTCGCACGTGTCTACGCCGAGCTCGAGCGGGCGGGGGTCATCGAAACGCGCCGCGGCATCGGCTCGTTCGTCTCCGCTACGCCGCAACAGGCACAACCGCCGGACCATCACCGCCGTCGGCTGCGCGCGTTCGTCACGCGCGTGCTCGCCGACGCGGCCGCCGCTGGATTCAGCATCGACGACGTCGCGGCCGAAATGAGCGCGCATCGTCAGCAGGGAGCATGACCGTGGCCTTGATCACCTCGCGCCGCAGCACTCAGTACAACGCCGACCCGCCGCGCGCCAACATCGTGGCAATCCTGATTCTGCTCGTCTCGCTGGTGATCGGCGGCCTGCTGACGGCGGCGATCGGCAACCCGGTGCCCATCATCCTGATGGCCGCGATTGGCGTCGTGCTGATGCAGTCGCCGCGCGTCGCGCAGCAGTGGGAGCGCGCGGTGGTGTTGCGCCTCGGCCGGTTCGTCGGCCTGAAGGGCCCGGGGCTGTTCTGGATCGTGCCGTTGGTCGACACGGTCTCGTCCTGGATCGACCAGCGCACCATCACCACCAGCTTTGCCGCCGAGCAGACGCTGACGGCGGACACGGTTCCGGTCAACGTCGACGCGGTGTTGTTCTGGATGGTCCACGACGCGCAGAAGGCCGCACTCGAAGTGCAGGAGTACGGCCAGGCGGTGAGCTGGGCGGCGCAGACGGCGCTGCGCGACATCATCGGCCGTACCGATCTCACCGATCTCCTGCGCGGCCGCGAGAAGATCGAGGCGGAGCTGCAGGCGCTCATCGACCAGCGCTCGAACCCGTGGGGCGTCACCGTCTCGTCGGTCGAGATGCGCGACGTCGTCATCCCGACGGCGCTTCAGGATGCGATGTCGCGAGAAGCGCAGGCGGCACGCGAGAAGGCCGCGCGCATCATCCTCGGCGAGGCCGAACTGGCGATCGCGCACTCGTTCTCGGAAGCAGCCAAGGAATACCAGAACAATCCGACGGCGCTGCACCTGCGGGCGATGAACATGTTGTACGAAGGCCTCAAGGAGAAGGGTGCGATGATGATCATTCCGAGCAGCGCCGTCGAGTCCATGGGCATGGGTGGGTTGATGGGCGCGGCGGCGCTGGCGCAGCGGCAGCTGACCTCGAATAGCGACGCGAAGTAGCGATCGAGAAATGGAGGGGACGCAGAGAAGGAGGATGGTATGGCAGAACTGACGCCGAAGTACATTGACGCCACGAACCTGAAGGCCCTGGCGATGCTGGCGCTGGTGGGGGCGGGAGCCTACGTTGTGGTCGGCGGCCTGCCGGTGGTCGCCGGCAGCCTGGTCATTGCGCTGGTGCTGACCGTCTATCACCATGCGCTGTGACCGGCACCATGCGCTGTGACCGGGGCCGTCCATTTGCTTCGGGCAGGCGTCTTGAGAGAGAGCTGACATGAGGCCGGCGACGCTCATCCTTGGCGCGATGCTCGCGGCACAGACGCCCGCCGCTCCCCTCGAGCCGGTCACGGCGATGGTGGATGCGTTACGGACGCACAGCATCGTCGCCGTCACCGCTGGCCACGGCGAAACGCGCGGCTATGCGTTCGGGCAGCTGCTCCTCCACGATCCGCGGATGGTCGCCGCGATCAACGACATCGTGGTCGAAGAGGGCAGCGCCCGGTACCAGGACGTCGCCGACCGATTCGTCCGAGGCGAGACGGTGCCGCTGGAGTCGCTCCGGCACGTATGGCGCGACACGACCCAGCCCGCCCTGGTTCACGATCGTCCGTGGGAAGAGTTCTATCAGACCGTCCGGGGCGTCAACGCCGCGCTTCCGCCCGGGCGCAGGATCCGCGTGCTCCTCGGCGATCCTCCGATCGAGTGGGAGCAGGTGACGACGCAGCCGGAGCACCGGCGGTGGATCGAGATGCGCGACACGTTTCCCGCGGATCTCATCCAGCGCGAGGTGATCGCGAAGGGGCGGCACGCGCTGCTCTTGTACGGACAGATGCACTTCCAGCGGAAGAACATCGGCGCCAACTACGAATCGGAAGGGCCGGCGGCGACGATCGTCAGCCGCCTCGAGAACACGTGGGGCGCGAAGGTGTTCACCATCTTCACGGCCGACGTGTCGTCGTTGCAGCCCGAGGCGGCGTCCTGGCCGAGCCCGAGCCTGGCGCTGGTCCGTGGCACGGTGTTGGGCGCCGCCGACTTCACGGCCTACTTCCCATCCGAAGCGATGGGCCGGTTTGCGATCCGCGATGGCAAGCCCGACTTCACGGCGCCGATTCCGCGCGAGCAATGGAAGACGCTTCGCGCCGAAGATCAGTTCGACGCCGTGCTGTACCTTGGAAAAGGACGTTCGCCGCTGGTCGAGTTGGATCCGGCGCGCTGCGCCGACAAGGCGGACGTCCAGGAGCGTCTACGGCGCATCGCGGTCAGCGGACTCCCGCCGGTGGAGGCCGAGCGTCTGAAAAGCTTCTGCGGCATGTGAACCGTTCAGCACGACACTCACGACACCTCCGCACGATACGCACGAACCGCGCGCCTGCCGAAACGAATGCACCAGGCCTACTGAACCGCTGTGGTTGCGGTGGACCTGTCGACGATCGTCACCGTGACCGACGACGGATACTGCTTCGAGTGATGGACGGCGTTATGGGCCACCACGCCCTTGGTCTCATCGTAGTTGTTGCCGCCGGTGTTCAGGTTGCGATCGAAGCGAGGGAAGTTGCTGCTCGACACTTCCAGGCGCAGCTTGTGGCCGGCGGCAAAGTAGTTACTGGTCGTGAGCGGCTGCAGCGTCACCTTGTAGACCTTGCCTGGGTCCATCCACACGAGCGGCTTGTCGTAGCCGTCGCGATAGCGCAGCCGCTGAATCGACTCGTCAAGGTTGTAGGCGCGGCCGTCGGGGTACACGTCCAGCACCTTGACCGTGAAGTCGGTGTCCTTCGCGTCCGACGACACGTAGAGCGTCGGTGTGATCGGCCCGCTGACTTCGGTGCCCTGCTTGAACGCGTCGCTGGTGAAGACCAGGATGTCCTCGCGAGCTTCCATGCGGCGCTGATCGAAGCTGCCGCCCTGCACGGCGTTGCCGGTGCAGCAGACGTTGCCGCCGTAGGAAAGCACCGGGTTGAGCGGGTCGTAGGTGAACAGATCGGGCCTGTCGACGTCCGGTGCCGAGCTCGAAAGCGTGCCGTCCCCGTTGAGCGTATTCGCCTTGCCGCCGCTGCCGAGATAATAGGTCAACGGCTGCGCCCCGGCCGGCGGCCAGCTCTCCGCCGTCTGCCACTTGTTCAGACCCATCGTGTAGTAGGTAACCTTCGCCAGCGAATCGAGGCGTGACGTCTTCTCGCCTTTGAGGAAGCGGTCGAAGAAACCATAGGCGATCTCGTTGTAGTCGAGGCGCGCGTCGCCCATGCTGCGCTCGCCGACGACGGTGTCGGCGGTGGCGCGAGTATAGGAGCAGTGGGCGACGGGCGCGATGACGGCCCATTGCTCGTCGGCGACGGCGCGCGGCGCGGTGGCGCGGACGTGGTTGTAGAGCGCCAGGTTCGGCCCAACCGAGACGTCGTACCAGGACATGAACCAGAGGCCCGGCAGGTTGAGTTTCTGATCGTCGTGGTAGAGGCCGCCGCGATACCAGGCCGGATCGTTTGGCGCGCGCTGGATCATCCTGCCGCCGGTCTCGACCGGCATCGCGGTCTCGAAGATGCCGCGCGGGCCGTCAACGTTCTTGATGATGTCCTGGGTCGGCAGGTGCCAGAGCGCCTTGGCCCAGTCAACCGGGGGCGCGTGCTCGGCCAGATCGAACGCCCTCGAGGCGCGGATCAGATCCTGCTGCGAGGTGTTGGGCGGAAACATCGGCCGCACCTGGTTCTGCTCGCCGTAGAGCCAGGCGATGAACAGCATCTGCACCGCGCCGCCGCGGTACCAGTTGCCCTGCTCGTAGTACGGACCGACGCGGCCGACCCCGGCGCCGAAGCCCTGCACGTTCATCGCCGCGTAACCGGGGTGGCCGAGCGCCGCCACGCCCATCTGGTATTCGGCGGTCGAGGAGCAGCCGGTCGTGCCGACCTTGCCGTTCGACCACGGCTGCGCGGTCAGCCAGTCGACGGTGTTGTAGCCGTCGGTCTTCGATCCGAGGATGTCGTAGTGGCCCTCGGAGAAGAAATGCCCGCGCTCGTTCTGCACGACGTAGGCGTAGCCGCGCTTGACGGCGGTCAACTGCGCGCTCATGTCAGCCGGCACGCCGTTCTGGATGTCCCAGAAGTTGAAGTTGTACGGCGTCCGGACCCAGATCGTCGGCACCTTGCCGGTCGCGTTCTTCGGCCGGTAGATGTCGGTCGCCAGCCGCACCCCGTCGGGCATCGGCATCATCACCTTGCGTTCGACGATGGCCAGCGACTGCAGTTCCGCCTCGGTGTCGATGCGCCGTTGTTTGTCGGCGGCGCTGAGCGAACCCTGCTGAGCGAGGACCGCGGCGCCGGATATCGCGATGACGGCGGCGATCACAAAGGGGCGAAGGGCGTTCGTCTTCATCAGCAGATGATACGCCCGCTGATGGAGGGACGGCACCTCACGCGGCGAGCCTTTCGGCGCTGCGCGGCGTTCTTCGTGAACCGGACGGCCTGACTCAAACGGCTCGCCGCGTGAGGTGCCGTCCCTCCGTAGGTCGAATGATCGAGCAGGCGTGCCCTTTTCTCCCGACGAGTCGGCCGGCGAGACATCTTCCGACGATCCCGATAGTCTTAGCCAGTGAACGATCTCGGCGCGCGATGGACCCCTGCCAACCGTCTACGGTTCATCGCCTCCGGCGTGCTCGTCCTCGGCCTGACCGCTGCCTACGTGTTCTATCGCACCCAAGCTCAATCCCTGGCGCCGACGGTCGACGACCTGCTGCCCGGGTATTCAGAGCAGCGGGCGCGTCAGACCGGCATCCTCATGGGTGGGTTCGTGGTGTCGCTGCTGCAAGGCGCCGACAAGCTGAAGGAACCGGCCACCCAGGCGCTGATCATCGCGGGCGCGTCGGTACTCGCGGCGCTGTGCTGTTTTCGGGTGGCGTGGCTGATGGACCGCACTGCCGATGACGGGCAAGGCACGCACTCGGACGATCGGTAGCAACAGGTGTGGGCCAGAGAAGACAGTTCGGACTTTGAGTTATCGTCTCCTCATGCGCACACTGTCATTGTTGCTTCTCGGCCTGCTCGCCCCGGCTTCAAGCCAGAATGTCCCGACCGCGCCTGCTGCGGCGTGCACGACCGCGACGGAGCGCTGCACGGAATGGGTCACGCTCGGCGGCGGTCCGGCTCGGTCGATGATCTACCGCACGCACTCGCTGAACGCCCGCAACGAGCATGTTCGCCGCGCGCTGATCATGGTGCACGGGACCAATCGGAACGCCGATCATTACTTCTCCACGGCGGTATCGGCGGCGTTCCTCGCGGGAGCGCTGGACGACGCGGTCGTGATCTCACCGCGCATCGCCTCCGCCGCGGGGAGCTGCCGGGACGTGCTGGCGCCGAACGAGGTCAGTTGGAGCTGCACGGGCGACAGCTGGCGGTCTGGGGGATCGGCGGCGAGTCATGCCGATCTCACGTCGTTCGATTTCGTCGACGCAATTCTCAAGAAGCTCGCAAACAAGGCGGCGTTCCCGAACCTTCGCGCCATCGTCGTCGCCGGCCATTCCGCCGGCGGCCAGTTCGTCGCGCGCTACCAGATGGCCAACCGCGTCCACGACAGTCTCGGTGTGCCGATCAGTTACGTCGTCGCCAACCCCTCGAGTTACGCGTGGCCCGACGCGACGCGGCCGCAGCCGGTGGGCGACGGGGCACCGGAGGCCGCGAAGGGCGCGTGGGAGACGGAGAACGTGCACACCGGCTTCACCTACGGCGCCTTCGACGGGTCCGCTTGTCCGAACTTCGATCGCTGGCCGGCCGGTTTCGAGAACCGATCCGGCGGCTATACCGCCCACACCGATGACGCGCAGCTCATACGGCAACTGGTGTCGCGACCGACGACGTTTCTCTTCGGGCAGGTCGACACGCTGCCGCTCGGCGGGTTCGATTCGTCATGCCCGGCGATGGCGCAAGGCGCGACCCGGCGCGCGCGCGGCGAAGCGTACGTCAAGTACATCAACGAGCGATTGGGCGCGAAGCACGCGGTGCAGATCGTCCCTGAGTGCGGCCACAACGACCGGTGCGTCTACACGACCGACGCCGTTTTGCCGATTATTTTTCCGAAGGCGCCATAAAGAGAAAACCCGCGGTCGCCTGTCGGCCGCCGCGGGTCAGCTGGCCCCTCGCCATGGTCGCCAGCCCGGCCTCTAGTACCGGTAATGATCCGGCTTGTACGGCCCATCGACCGGGACGCCGATGTAGTCCGCCTGATCCTTCGATAGCTTGGTCAGCTTGACCCCGAGGTGATCGAGGTGCAGCCGCGCCACCTGCTCATCGAGGTGCTTGGGCAGCATGTAGACCTTCTTCTCGTACTTCCCGGTGTTGGCGTGCAGCTCGAGCTGCGCGATCACCTGGTTGGTGAACGACGCCGACATCACGAAGCTCGGGTGGCCGGTGGCGCAGCCGAGGTTCAACAAGCGGCCCTCCGCCAGGATCATCACGCTGTGACCGTCAGGGAACCTGAACTCGTCGTATTGGGGCTTGATGTTGATCCGCTCGACGCCGGGATATTTCTTCAGCCCCGCCATATCGATCTCGTTGTCGAAGTGGCCGATGTTGCCGACGATCGCCTTGTCCTTCATCTTCGCCATGTGGTCGACGGTGATGATGTTGTGGTTGCCGGTCGCGGTGATGAAGATGTCCGCATCCGCGATCAGGTCGTCGATGGTCGCGACCTGGTAGCCTTCCATCGCCGCCTGCAGCGCGCAGATCGGATCGATCTCGGTGACGATGACCCGCGCGCCCTGGCCGCGCAGCGCCTGGGCGCAGCCCTTGCCGACCTCGCCGTAGCCGAACACCACCGCGACCTTGCCGCCGAGCATGACGTCGGTCGCGCGCGCGAGACCGTCGGGCAGCGAGTGGCGGCAGCCGTAGATGTTGTCGAATTTGCTCTTGGTCACCGAGTCATTGACGTTGATCGCCGGGAACAGGAGCGTGCCGGCTTCCATCATTTGATAGAGACGGTGCACGCCGGTCGTGGTCTCCTCCGACACGCCGCGCAGCGAGGAGGCGATGCGCGTGTAACGTCCCCGGTCCCTGGCGATCGAGGTGCGAATGGTCTCGAGGATCACGCCCCATTCCTCCGGGTCCTTCTCGGCGTTGAAGGCAGGAACCTGGCCGGATTTCTCGAACTCGACGCCCTTGTGCACCAGCAGCGTCGCGTCGCCGCCGTCGTCCACGATCAGCCCCATGCCGACCGTCGCCGGGTACAGGGTGTTGTTGCTGAAGATGATCAGCGGCAGGATGTAGTTGTTCCAGGTGCCCACGACCGAGAGCA
>DATASG010000278.1:0-10662 GCA_036269295.1 Vicinamibacterales bacterium
GCCTCGTCGTGCTTGCCGACGAACTTGTAGGCGACGTTGAAGACCTTGCGCCAGTACTGGCGGACGATCTGCTCCCAGGCGAGCTGATCGCCCTGCAGGCAGCGCTGAATCAGCGCCTCGACCGCGTCTCCCGGATCCGGCACCATGTGGGTTGAGTAGAATAGCGTATCACGTTGGCTCAAGCGTCCCGCCCCGCCGGCTTCTACAGGCAGAACGACGGATACCACGAGACGCTGGTCTGCGACGGCGTGCCATTGGCCGCGATCGCCTCCGCCGAAGGCACGCCGCTCTATGTCTACAGCGCCGCGATGCTGCGCCAGCGCTACCACGCCATCGATGTCGCCTTCCACGGCTATCCGCACGCGCTGCACTACGCGTTGAAGGCGAACTCGACGCTGGCAATCGCGCGGCTGCTGCGCGAGCTCGGAAGCTCGGTCGACGCCAACTCCGTGTGGGAGATCGAGGTCGCGCGCCGGGCCGGCTTCGAGCCGTCGCAGATCGTGTTCACCGGCGTCGGCAAAACGCCCGCGGAGCTCGAGGCAGCGGTGGCGCTCGGGGTCAAGGCGATCAACGTCGAATCGGCGGGCGAGCTGGCGCGGCTGGAGGCGATCGGATCACGCCGCGGCTGTGCCGTGCGCGTGGCGATGCGCGTCAACCCCGACATCGACGCCAGGAGCCACCCGAAGATTTCGACCGGCCTCAAGATCAACAAGTTTGGCGTGCCCCTCGAGGAGGCGCGCGAGCTGCTGCGCACGCTGAAAGCACGGCCGGCGCTGCAGCTGGTGGCGATCCACGTGCACGTGGGATCGCAGATCACCTCCCTCGAGCCGCTGCGCCGCGCTGCGGCGCTGGCCGCCGAGGTCAGCCAGGAGCTGCAGCAGCAGGGCCGGGCGCTGGAGTACATCGACGTCGGCGGCGGGCTGGGCGTCTCGTACGACGGCGGCGATGTGCCGTCTGCCGCCGACTACGTGAGCGCGCTGGTCGAGGCCGTGCGCCAGACGTCGCTGCCGATCGTGCTCGAGCCCGGACGTGCCATCGCCGCGCCGGCCGGCGTGCTCCTCGCGCGCGTCATCGACGTCAAGCCGCGCACCGCCGACAGCGACTTCATCGTCATCGATGCCGGCATGACGGAGTTGATGCGGCCGGCGCTCTACGGAGCGTTTCACCGCATCGAGCCGGTCGCCGCCCCCGCCTCAGGCGATCGGCATTATGAGATCGTCGGCCCCGTCTGCGAGAGCAGCGACGTTGTCGGCCGCGATCGGATGCTGCCGCCCCTCGGGGCAGGCGACCTCGTCGCCATCCGCGATGCCGGAGCCTACGGATCGGCGATGGCGTCGAACTACAATCGCCGGCCGCTGCCGGCCGAGGTGCTGGTGGACGCCGGATCCTGGCGCCTCATCCGGCGCCGGCAGACGATCGACGATCAGCTCGCGCTCGAAACGTAGGGCGAACCACGAACGATATGCCAGGATTCCTGATCGCTTTCGAGGGCCTCGACCAGAGCGGCAAGCAGACGCAAGCCGAGCTGCTGCGCGACTACCTGAAGACGCAGGGCCGCAAGGCGCGGCTGGTGTCGTTTCCCGATTACGGGACGTCGATCGGCGAAGAGATTGCGCGCGCGTTGTCAAACGAGCGCGACTACGACGCCGACGTGATGCAGCTGCTCTATGTGGCCAACCGCTACGAGAAGAAGCCCGACCTGACGCGCTGGATCGAAGGCGGGCTCATTCTCGTTGCCGATCGGTACACCGCCTCGAGCGTGGCCTACGGCGAAGCGTTCGGGCTCGATCCGGCGTGGCTGACCGACATGCAGCGATTCCTGCCGCCGGCGACGCTGACCATCCTGCTCGACATCGCCCCCGAGACCGCCGTCAAGCGCAAGTCGGTCGATCGCGACCGTTACGAGCGCGATCTCGCGATGCAGGCGCGGGTGCGCGAAAGCTACCACCGCCAGGCGAGCGCGCAGGGCTGGATCGTGATCGACGGCGAGCGGGCCAGGGACGCGATCACGGCCGACGTCGTCAGCGCGGTTGCGCCACGGCTCGGGCAGCTGTGAGCGCGGCGTCTACGGAGCCGCCGCCGTCACCGTGATGCGTTCCGCGTTGCCCCATAGCCGCTCGAGGTCGTAGAAGACGCGCGTCTCCGGGGCGAAGATGTGGACGATGAAGTCGAAGTAGTCGAGGAGAATCCACTCCGATCGGTCGTAGCCCTCCACGTACGCCGGCTTCGCGCCCTTGTCCGCCAGTTTCTCCATCACCGCGTCGGCTATCGCGCGCACCTGCCGTGTGTTGGTGCCCGACGCGATCACGAAGAAATCGGTGAACCCAGCCGACTGGCGCAGGTCGAGGAGTACGAGGTTGACTGCCTGCTTGCTGTCGGCGGCAGCGAGCGCGAGGTCGATCTGGGCCGGCAGCTTCGCCGGGTTCTTCTTCTTGGCCGTCTTGGCCTCAGTCTTCGCCATGCAACCTGCCTGTCGCCGGAAACCGCGGCGCGTCCAAACGGCGTCGCCCCGGCGTGGTCGACGTGTAGAGTCCGTGATGCTCGATGTGTTGCTGCACGTGCGGCGGCACCAGCCCGCCGATGGATCCGCCGGCGGCCAGCCGCTCCCGGATCGCCGTCGATGACACGTCGGCGGTCGGCGCATCGATCAGAATGATCAACGGATCCATCTGCGCCACGTCGTCGAGCGGCGGCCGCGCCATCCGATCCGCCAGTCGCGGCAGCCGCCGCGGCAGCTCCTTCACCGACATGCCCGGGCGCGAGACCACCACGAAGTGGGCCGCGTCGAGAATCTTCGGGTAGTTGCGCCAGCTGGCGATCTCCGCAAAGGCGTCGGCGCCGATGACGAAGAACAGCTCCGACGACAGATACCCGCGCTCGTGGAACAGTTCAAGGGTCCGCGAGGTGAACGACGGCGCGTCGTGTCGCAGCTCGAGATCCGCGGCCCGCCAGTCGGGCCGATCCAGCAGCGCCAGCGCCACCATCGCGAACCGGTGGTACGACGACGCCAGCGGCTGCGGCCGGTGCGGCGGCACGTTCGACGTGATCACGAACAGCCGTGACAGCTGCAGCTCGCTGACCGCGGCGTCCCCGAGATCGAGATGTCCCCAGTGGATCGGATCGAAGGTGCCACCGAGGATGCCGATGCGGCGGGCGGCGGTCTTCATGCCTTATGCGGCCGGCTGGCGCGAGGCCGCCAGACCCTTCCACATCGCTTCCAGCAGCTCGGGTACGCCTTGTCCGCTCACGCCGGAGACGCGCAGGAACGGCAGCCCGAGCTCGGCCGCCCGCTTCGCGAGCGCCACCACCGCCTCGTCGTGCGACGGATCGACCGCGTCCATCTTGTTGGCGACGACGATCTGTGGCTTGGCGGCGAGCGTGGGCGCGAACAGCTCCAGTTCCTTCCGCACCGTGTCGAGATCCTCGACCGGGTTGCGTCCGGTGGACCCTGACATGTCGACCAGGTGGACCAGCACCTTCGTGCGCTCCAGATGACGCAGGAACTGATGGCCGAGTCCCTGGCCGCGATGCGCGCCCTCGATCAGTCCGGGCACGTCGGCCACCACGAAGCTCCGATCTTCGCTGATGCGGACGACGCCGAGGTTGGGGACGAGGGTCGTGAACGGGTAGTCGGCGATCTTCGGGCGCGCGGCGGAAATGCGCGCGATCATCGTCGACTTGCCGGCGTTGGGAAAGCCGACCAGCCCGACGTCGGCGAGCAGCTTCAGCTCGAGCCGCAGGTCCTTGATTTCGCCCGGCTCGCCCGGCTGGACTTTACGCGGCGCCCGATTGGTGGCGGTCGCGAAGCGCGCGTTGCCCATGCCGCCGCGTCCGCCCTTGGCGACGAGCACGCGCTGTCCCTCCGTCGACAGATCGGCGACCAGCCTGTACGAAGGGTTCGCGGGGTTCTCGCCCTGTTCGAGGTGATCGGAGGCGGTGATCTTTTCGTAGACTAACGTGCCGATCGGGACCGCGAGTTCGAGGTCGTTGCCCGCGGCGCCGGTGCAGTTCGAGCCCATGCCGTGCTGGCCGGGCTGGGCGTCCGACAGCGGGTGGTAGCGGAAGTTGATGAGCGTGTTGATGTGCGGGCTGGCGACGATGTAGACCGAGCCGCCGTGACCGCCGTCGCCTCCGCTCGGGCCGCCGCGCGGGACGAACTTCTCCCGGCGGAACGCGAGACAGCCGCGTCCGCCGTGGCCCGCTTCAACGTGGATGTCGACTTCGTCGACGAACAAGTTACTCGAGCGGTTGGATGCTGATGACCCGGCCGCGGGCCCCGTGATCTTCGAACTTCACGCGTCCGGCCGTCTTCGCGAAGATCGTGTCGTCTTTGCCGAGCCCCGCGTTCAGGCCGGCCTGAAAACGCCGTCCGCGCTGGCGGACGATGATGGTGCCGCCGGTCACGACGTTGCCGTCGTGCGCCTTCACGCCGAGGCGTTGCGAGTTGGAGTCGCGGCCGTTGCGAGAGCTGCCTTGTCCCTTTTTGTGAGCCATGGTTAGACCAGAATGTCCTTGATGCGCACCTGCGTCAGGAACGAGCGGTGACCGTTGGTCCGGCGCATTCCCTTGCGGCGTTTCTTCTTGAAGACGCGGATTTTCGGCCCGCGGGTTTCCCCGTCGACGACCGCGATGACCCGCGCGTTGGCGACAAACGGCGCACCCGCCAGGATCTCGCCGCCGTCTTTTTCGACGATCAGCACCTGCTCGAGCGTGAGCTCCGCGCCCGGCTCGCCGGCGGTCCCATACAGCGTCGCGACGCCGCCCGGCGTCACCTTGACCTGATGGCCCCCGGTCTGAATGATTGCGTACATTATCTGCACCTGTGCAAAGGGGATAGTTTACTACCGAAGTCGCTCAGGTGTAAAGGGTTACCCGGTAATCTGACCCTGCTAGGTATTCTGTGTGATGATACCAGAATGCCTAAGCGGTCACGCAAAACAACCACGCCGAGATTGAGCGCGCCGCTCGATGCCAATCAAGCGGCCTTCTTCGTGACCAAGCACCTTGACGAGCTGACGCAGGAGATCGCGGACGGCAAAGACCCGCTCGCGGTCCTCCTGGGGCGTCGTGGCGGGCTCAAGGGCGGTCACGCCAGGGCTGCGAAGATGACGAAGAAGCAGCGCGCCGCGAGCGCCTCGACGGCTGCGAATGTGAGGTGGGAGCTGTATCGCGCCCAGCAGACGAAGAAGAAATAGCCACAAAAAAACGAGGGCCGGAACGCTCCCGCGCCCCTGAGATTTGGCAATTCCTCGGCGCGAAGGCGAAGAACGTCACCGACGAACAGACCGGCCGCGTGCGGCTCTCGACTGGCGGCCTTCGCTGGTATCACGACCAGTCGATCACGCGTTCGGTATCGACGTGGACTTCGGATGATCGGAGATCAGACCCTGAGGGTCACGCCCGAGATGGAAGCACGGCTCACCGATCACGTGTGGAGTCTCGAAGAACTGGTCGCGCTCTTGGACAGACGTAGCGCGGTAGCGGCTTAGAAAGGGACGTGACGAAGGGCGTTACTGGGTGTCGATCGGCTTGAGCGCGAGACGGGCGGCCGCAAGTTCGGCCCTGAGCCGAAGGAAACGCTGGCGCTGCTCCTCGCTGGTGGAGCATTCGTCTTCGAGCGCGTCGATCAAGGTTTTCATCCTCGCCAGCCGTGCGGCGAGGATTTCGGCTTCGGTTGGCGGCATCGACTGCGGCGCATCGTAGCAGAACGTCAGGGTCTTGTTGCAACCAATAATCGCTGGGTTAGTTATCGTGTTCAAAAGTAGCTATTTGAGCAGAACCCGCGTGCCGCGGATCTTCTGGCTGCTGAGCGCGCTCAGGAAGTTCGGGACCAGGCGGTCCATCAGCTCGAAGTAAGACGACAGCGCCGGCGTGTTCTGCTGCGCGTTGTAGAGGATTTCCTCTCGATAGCTCTCCGAGTACATCGTCGCCCCGGTGCGACCGTCGATGAACACGAATTTCGGGCGCAGGATGAAGCCCTTGCGCTCCATGTACTGCCGCACCGGGCGGACGATGCGCCGTCCCAGGCTGTCGTAGGTTTCCTGATCGCGCTGGACGAACCCTGACGTCGAGCGGCTCGAGAACAACACCGTGCCGGTGACGATCAACGGGTTCTGGTACTCCTCGCCAATCCGCTTCCAGTACGCCGTGTTCGCGAACAGCCGCTCGTACGGCTCCAGATCCTTCTCCTCCTTGATGTCCTTGGGCAGCGCCAGCGTCTGGCTCGACGCGCGCACCGACGGCGTCGCGCCCGAGGTCACATCGTCGGGCGAGTTGCCCGGCGGCGTCTGGCTTTGCTCCTTGGCGACGTCGATTAGCGTGAGGATGTCGGCGTCGATGACCTTGAGCGACGACTTGGTGCGAAGCTGGCTGCGCAGCAGCCGCACGGTTTCCTGGTTCGCGTCCACGTCCTCGCTGCCGCCGGCGACGAAGCCGACGACCAGCACACGCTGGAACGGCGACACGTCCATCTTCGGCTGGATCGGTGTCTCGATCGGGATCTCGAAATAGTCCGGACCGCACGCGAGTGCCAACGCCGCGCACCCGGCCGCCAACGCCGCAAGCGCGAGGCTACTTCTCTTTGCCCTGAGTGGTCCGGTCATTGATTTCCTTGAAAAGCTCGTAGTTCTGTCGGACCTGCTGGTTGTTGGGATCGAGCTCGATCGCCTTCTCGTACGCCTTGCGCGCCTTGGCCAGCTGGCCTTCGTGCTCGTAGGCGATCGCGAGATCGTTGAAGGCCGCCGCGTAGGTCGGATCGAGCTCGGTGGCCTTTTCCCAGCGGTAGATCGCCTCACGCCACAGCCCGCGCTGGGCGACATTGATTCCGAACTCGACTTGCGATTTCGCCTCGCTCTTCGCGTCGGCGAAAGACGGCGAAGCCGCCACCGTCGCTGCGCAGGCGACGAGGACCACAACAGGCAATTTCATAAGCGTTTCCCGGCCACTATACCGTACTCCTCAGGCGAATCGAGCAAGCCATATGCCACGGCTGACGTAAGAAAACGCCCGTATTCCGGGCGATCTCGCTTTTGCGATTTACGACACGCGGTCGGTGCTGTCGCCGGATGTCGTCAGCGGAACCGCGACGTATACTGAAGGTCGGGAGGTCGAGCCCCGCACCCTGCGTGAGGTGCGTGATGGCCGAGCTGCTCGACTTCGTCTCCCTCTCTGTCTCCCTCTCTCTTCTTCCTCGCTGGTGCTGGCGCGTGGCGGCCGATTGGCTTCGCCGCGGTGACTCCCCGAATGCCGTCTTCCGGCGGCTCGCTGCCGCCTGTGCACTCGAGGAATCCGATCCCGCCCTCGACGCGCGCTCGCGGGCCGCAGAGGCCATCCGCCGTGCGGCGGCGGCCTCGATCGCGGCGATTTCCTGGAGCGATGCCGCGTATCCGGTGGCGTTGACGACGATTGCCGATCCGCCGCCGGTGCTCTGGACCCGCGGCCGCCCCGACGCCCTGAGCGCGCCGTCGGTCGCCATCGTCGGATCGCGCGCCGCGTCGCCGTACGGCCTCGCGGTCGCCGAGCGGCTCGCGGCCGATCTCGCCGTGAGCGGGCTGGTCGTCGTCAGCGGCCTCGCGCGCGGTGTCGATGCTGCCGCGCATCAGGGCGCGCTCTCGGCCGGCGGGCTGACGGTGGCCGTGCTCGGGTCCGGCCCCGACATCATTTACCCATCGGAGCATCTGGCCCTCGCCGCGGCGATCGACGCCAGCGGCGCCGTCGTCAGCGAGCTGGTGCCCGGCACCGCGCCGCATCACTGGTACTTTCCGCTCCGCAACCGGATCATTAGCGGGCTGTCACGGGCGGTGGTGGTGATCGAGGCCGGCGAGAAGAGCGGGTCGCTGATTACCGCGCGCTGCGCGCTCGATCAGGGGCGCGACGTGCTCGCCGTTCCAGGCAACGTCCTGACCGGCCGCAGCCGTGGCGGCCACGCTCTTTTGAAGGACGGTGCAAAGATCGTGGAGTGCGCGGTCGATATCCTTGAAGAGCTCGGGATGGCGCCGGCGGTCACGGTGGCGGCCAAAGCCGTTTCGGGCCGCCGCGGCGATCCGATCCTCGACTGCCTGATACCGGGCGAGGCTTCGGATCTCGACGAGATCTCCGAGAAATCCGGCCTGCGGACACCACGCTTGCTGCCCCGGCTGTTCGAGCTCGAGCTGCAGGGTTTGGTGCGCCGGATCGGCGGCGGACGGTTCATGCGGGTTGACAGAACGTGTTAGGGTGAAGCGGGACCATGGCAAAAACCCTCGTAATCGTGGAGTCGCCAACCAAGGCGCGGACGCTGGAGCGATTCCTCGGCGATCAATATAGTGTGAAGTCCAGCTTCGGACACGTCCGCGATCTGCCGGACTCGGCCAGCCAGGTGCCCGAGGAGATCAAGAAGAAGAAGTGGGGCCGCATCGGCGTCGACACCGAAGGCGACTTCAAGCCGTATTACGTCGTGCCGGAGGACAAGCGCAAGAACGTCGCCGAGCTCAAGGCGGCGCTGAAGGGCGCCTCCTCGGTCATGCTCGCGACCGACCCCGATCGCGAAGGCGAGTCGATCAGCTGGCACCTGCTCGAAGTGCTGAAACCTAAGGTGCCGGTCAAGCGCATCGTCTTCCACGAGATTACGAAGAAGGCGGTCGAGCAGGCGATCGCGGAGGCGCACGACGTGGACGACAACCTGGTGCGCGCGCAGGAGAGCCGCCGCATCCTCGATCGGTTGTACGGCTATACCCTGTCGCCGGTGCTGTGGAAGAAGGTCCAGACCGGTCTGAGCGCCGGCCGCGTCCAGAGCGTCGCCGTCCGACTGATCGTCGATCGCGAGGAAGAACGGCTCGCCTTTCGCGCCGCGAAATACTCCGACCTCGACGCCCGCTTCACTGCCGAGGGCCGCACGTTCCCGGCGACGCTGACGCGCCTTGGCGACGTGCGCGTCGCCAGCGGCAAGGACTTCGATCAGAAAGGCGTGCTGACGTCGAAGCACGTCCGGCTGCTCTCGGAAGCCGACGCCGCGTCGCTGGCGTCGGTGATCGGCAGCAACCTGCCGTGGTCGGTGACGAGCGTCGAGGCGAAGCCGGGCGTCGAGCGCCCGGCGGCGCCGTTCACGACCTCAACCCTTACCCAGGAAGCCAGCCGCAAGCTCGGCTTCTCGACGCAGCGGACCATGCAGTCCGCGCAGCGGCTGTTCCAGGACGGCCACATCTCCTATCACCGCACCGACTCGACGACGCTGAGCGATGAAGCCCTGACCGCGTCGGCGAGCGCCATTCGCGAGATGTTCGGCGCCGATTACTACGCCGGCCCGCGCCGCTACGCGACCAAGGTGAAGAACGCGCAGGAAGCGCACGAGGCGATCCGGCCGACCGAATTCACCAGCGCCGCCGCGGCGCTGGGCGACGTGATCAGCGGCGACGACCTGCGCCTGTACGAGCTGATCTGGAAGCGCACCATGGCCTCGCAGATGGTCGACGCACGCGTGCTGCGGACGAACATCGAGATCTCGGCGCCCGCGGACAAGGGTCAGCAGGCGGTCTTCTCGGCGTCGGGGAAGGCGATCGAGTTCGCTGGCTTCCGCCGCGCCTACGTCGAGGGCAGCGACGATCCGTCGGCGGAGCTCGAAGAGCAGGAGACGGTGCTGCCGACGTTGACCGTCGGCGAGCCGATCGACCGCGACACGACCCGCGTGCGGCTGACCGGGCTCGAGCCGATCGGGCACGAGACCAACCCGCCGGCGCGTTACACCGAAGCGTCGCTCATCAAGGAGCTCGAGCGGATTGGCGTCGGCCGGCCGTCGACCTTCGCCGCGACCATCGGCACCATCGAGCGCCGCGGCTACGTGTTCCGCCAGGGCAAGGCGCTGGTCCCGAGTTTCACCGCCTTCGCGGTCACCCGTCTGCTGCGCGAACACTTCGGCGATCTCGTCGACGTCGAGTTCACCGCGGAGATGGAAGAGGATCTCGACCAGATCTCGCGCGGCGAGCGTGAGTGGCTCGACTTCATCAAGCAGTTCTATCGCGGTGACACGCATCACCGCGGGTTGGAGGAAGCGGTCAAGCAGGCTCAGGAGACCGCGGAGTACCCGCTGATCGACGTCGGCGTCGATCCGGACTCGGGCGAGAAGATCCGGGTGCGCATCGGCCGCTACGGTCCGTTCCTGCAGCAGGGCGACGGCGGGCCCGGCAAGACGGCGGGCATTCTGCCGACCCAGGCGCCGGCCGACCTCTCGGCCGAGAAGGCGATGATCCTCATTCGCGCCAAGGCCGCCGGCCCGCGCACCCTCGGTGTCGATCCCAGGAACGGCATGAACGTCTACGCCATCAACGGCCGCTTCGGCGCCTACGTGCAGCTCGGCGAGATGCCGGAGAAGGGCAGCAAGGACAAGCCCAAACGTTCGTCGATGATCGGCAGCATGACTGAATCGACCGTCACGCTCGAGCAGGCACTCAAACTGCTCGAGTTGCCTCGCGATCTTGGCGCCGACCCAACCTCCGGCGAGGTCATTGTCGCCGGCCTCGGACGGTTCGGACCGTACGTCAAGAAGGGCGACGACTACCGGTCGCTCGAGGAGAGCGACGATCTCTTCACCGTCGACCTCGAGCGCGCGCTGGCGCTGTTGGCGGCGCCGAAGCGTTCGGCCCGTCAGGCAGCCAAGCGCGTGATCCGCAAGATTGAGGTAGCCGACGG
>DATASG010000279.1:0-10558 GCA_036269295.1 Vicinamibacterales bacterium
GCGGTGGCGGAGCGGGCGCCGCGGCAGGAACCTTCTTATGGCAGCCGGCCACGGCAATGGCCAGAGCTACGCTGAGTGCAATTGTGGATACAAATCTGCGAACGCCCATCATCGTGTGCTCCTCGGTGGTGGCAGCTTACAAAGTTGAATTCATGCTGTCAAACAAGCGGCGGTGACGAAAACGATACAATGCGCCGCGTGGACCACTTGCTGCGCGCGACCGCTCGAGCGGAAGCGCGCCATTTCTGGTTCCGTGGCTTCCGTGCCTTCGTCACGCCTTTGCTCCAATACGCGGCCGCGAACCGGCCCGATGCGCGACTGCTCGATTGCGGCTGCGGCACCGGTGCCAACGTTGAACTGCTCGACACATTCGGCCGCGCCTACGGCTTCGACCTTGCCGAAGTCGGCCTGCAAATCGGCCACGAGGCTGGCCGGACGCGGCTCGCGCGCGCAACCGTGGCGGCCGCGCCTTTCCCCACGGCCTCCTTTGATATCGTCACTTCCTTCGATGTGCTGTATTCACTGCCCGATTCCGACGAGAAAGCGGCGATTTCGGAGATGTTCCGGCTGCTGAAGCCGGGGGGACATCTGATCGTCAACGTCGCCGCGATGCACGTCCTGCGCGGTGACCATTCGGTGCTGAGCCGCGAGGTTCGGCGCTATAGCCGCGACCAGCTGCGGGCGAAGCTGGAAGGCGCCGGCTTCGTCATCCAGCGGCTGACCTACACCAACGCGACGTTGTTCCCGCCGTTGGCGATCGCCCGGCTGCGCCAGCGGCGCCGCGGCCTGCGGCCCGAGAGCGAGGCGGACGCGGAGATCGCGGTGCCACCGGCGCCGATCAACGCCATCATGACCGCGGTCATGCGGCTCGAAGCGCTCTGGCTGCGTGCGTTCAACGAGCCGTTCGGCAGCTCGCTGCTTTGCCTGGCTAGGAAACCCTCGTGATCCGAACGCTGAACATCCGCAGGCCGAGGCGGCGCCGATCCGGTGTCCGCCGGCTGCGCTCCGCCGGGGCGTAGGTCTGATCGGTCTCGAGGACGATCGTCTCGCCGATACCGTCGAGCGGCACGTCACGCGAGAAATCGGAGGAGAGCACCTCATCGAACACCACCCGGCCTCCCGATCGAATGACCAGGCGCGAGCCGCGCGGAAAATAGGTCCGCGGCGACTCGCCCTCGAGGTGCAGCGTCAGGTGGCCGCCGGGATGCGGCCGGATGGCGTTCGGCCCGACGGCGACCGGTTCCGCGACGACGTTCAGCTCGCCCCGTTGGCTGAGCCATCGCCAGCGGCGCCCGGTCCGCGGATTGAACTCCTGCTCGTGCCAGCCCATGCCGAAGCCGATCAACGGCCGCGTCGCCGAGACGTCGAACTGTTCAACCGCGACCTTGGCCGCGGCCGTCGTCGTGACCGTGACCGCGTCGTAGGCGGGCGCGGCGGCATCCCGCCGGGCGGATGGCAGCGAAGCGAACCTGAGGAACGCTCCGGGCATCAGCGTCTCGTCGATCACAACATCAGGGCCGATCGTGACCGTCAAACGGGGCCGCTGCGCCGGATCGAAGCTTCGCCCACCGATCATCAACGTGCCGCCGGACACCGCCGCGCCGCGGACCCAGCCTGTGATCGGACCGTGAGCAGGATCGCGGCCGTCGGCGTCCGCCACGCCGGCCGCCTCCGGCGTCAGCGCCCAACCTTCGCCGACGTACCATTCCGGTTGATCGACGCGGTACCAGTCCATCTCGTTCGGCCGCACGCCGCTCAGCAGCACGGGATAGCCGAGCGCCCAGCGATAACGCAGCGGCTCGCCGTGTTGCACGAGGTCGACGGCGGCGCGCGCCGGATCGACGACGAACCAGAGCGGCGCGCGCCCGCCGCCGTTCCAGTACTTCACCGCTTCCAGCCATTCGTGCTGCGGTGGCGCTTCCAGCATCGCTGAGATGCGCGGCGTCGCCTCGCCAAGCCACTTGCGCGGCCCGCGCAGGTCGAATGACTCGCGGCGGTCCGCTGCCAGCACCGGAGGCTCGGCCGCCGCGTTGGCCGAGGCGGCGCGCATGTCATCGAGCAGCCGGAACGCCGGCGCCTTCGCGCGTGAATAGGCGGCGATCGAAGTGCCGCCGATGTGCGCGCAGTACATCGCCAGCGCGGCCGCCACGGGCAGACCCAGATCCCACGGCACCAGGCGCAGACCGGCGACGATCAGATACGCCATCGGGACGACCAGCGGGAGCGCATAACGGCTGGTGAAGGATTCCTGAAACAGCAGGTCGAAGGCGAGGTACGGGAGAAACGCGACCATCAGCAGCGCCAGCGTCCGCCGCTGCCGCGTTGCGAGACGCCCAAGTCCAGCCCATGCCGCCGCCAGCGCCACGACTGCGACCGGCCACGCCGCCCACGGCGCCACGAAAGCGTAGTACAGCGCCTCGCTCACGTCCCTCATGCCGTGCCGGGTCCAGAGCATCTGGATGCTGCCGAGATCCTCAGCGCCTTGATCGGACAACGCGTGCCAGTACGCGGTCGGGCCTCCGGTGAGGATGACGAGGGGTACGAACCAGACGGCGATACCGGTCAGCAACGCCATCACAAGGGCTGGGAATTGGGGTCTGGAGGCTGGTTGGCCGGGGCGTTCTGCCGGCCCCAAGCCCCAAGGCCCCAGCCCCTTCACGATCAGCAGCGGCACGGTGAGCCAGATCACTTGTGACCGAAGGCCGGCCGCGAGCCCCGCGCAGAAGGCGGCAATCGCCAGACTACGCGGGTCGGCGGCGCCAAGCGCCATCGCCTGGATGGCGAGCGCGGCAGCGAGGCCGCTGGTGTCGCTGAGCGGTCTGACCGCGGTCAACCAGTACAGCGGCGTCGTCATCGCCACCGCCGCGGCCGCAACCAGCCAACGGTGAGGCGTGTCGCCTTCGCCGAGCCGGCAGAACAACACCCAGAGCGCGAGCACGCCGAGGGTTCCCGCCCCCGCCCCGATCAGCGCCAGCGCCGTCACCTCCGGCAGGCCGGCGGCGTGCAGCGCCTTGCCGATCAGGATGAAGACCGGATACCCCGGCGGGTGAGGCTGATGGCGCGCGACATCGAACCGGCGGATGCCGAGCGCGAAATTGATCGAGTCGAGATCTTCGAGCGAGGACGGGAGATAGGGAAGGTGGAGGGCGAGAAAGGCCAGGGCGAAAACGACGATCAACGCCGAGCTCGCAGGGCTCGCAGAAAGCAGATTTTCTCTGCGGGTTCCGCGGGTTCTGCGTTCAACCTCGTCCGGAATCACATCGGCCGCAGGACGACCCCTTCGTTCAGACTGCCGAGCCGGTAGCCTTGCAGATCGAGCGTCACGTAGCGGTAGCCGGCCGCCTTGAGCTCGCGTACGATGGCGGCGGCAATCTCGGGGGCCAGCGCACGCGGCATTTCATCCCGAGCGATCTCGACGCGAGCAAGATCGTCGTGGTGGCGCACCCGGAACACGCGGAAGCCGAGCGCCCGAACGGCCTGCTCCGCCCGTTCGATGGTGCGCAGCTTCTCGTCGGTCACCTCGGTGTGATACGGAATGCGCGACGACAGGCACGCCGACGCCGGCTCGTCCCAGGTGGGCAGGCCGGCGCGGTGGGAGAGCTCGCGGATCTCATCCTTGGTGAGATCGACTTCGTCGAGCGGGCTGCGGACGCCGAACTCACGCGCCGCCTGGCGCCCCGGGCGGTAGTCGCCCCGATCGTCCGCGTTGTTGCCGTCGACGACCACCGCGTGGCGCGCGGTGGCCATGCGCGACAGATGGGTGTAGAGCTCGTGTTTGCAGAAATAGCACCGGTTCGCAGGGTTGGCGCGATAGTCGGGGTTCTCGAGCTCGCTGGTCCTGATGATCTCGTGGCGCAGCCCGAAGTCCCTGGCGATTCGGATCGCGAGCGCGCGGTGGCGCTCCGGGTAGCTGGGGCTGTCAGCGGTCACGGCCACCGCCCGGTCGCCGAGGGTCCGGGCCGCCACATACGCCAGGTAGGCGCTGTCGACACCGCCGCTGTACGCAACGATAACCGAGTCGAGCGACGCCAGGGCGTCGCGCAGGGCCTGTTCCTTCACTGCCGGCTCATTCATTCTTCGACTTCGTCCTCGTCATCATCGTCATCGTCGTCGTCGTCGTCCTCGATCCCGTCTTCGTCCCTCTCTTCATCGTCCTCGACGTCGTCCTCCTCGTCGTCGTCCGGCGCGAGATCGAGCTCGAGCGGAGACATCCCGACGACTTCGAGATTCGAGCCACACTCAGGGCAACTGAGCTGATCGCCCTTGTCGACATCGAACTCGTCGACTTCGATTTCGGCGTCGCATTCCGGGCAGGTGGCCATTCGGGTCTCCGATCACTTAGAATCCCGCAGCAGCGGGATGCTCGCGAGTATAGCGAGAACCTGCGCAAGTCCGCAACGCGGGTGAAGGGCCGCGACGCCCGTTTCGTAGCTATTACGATGGCCAGTACCTCGGTCAGCACCAAGACCGTCGTCGTCGCCGACGACACCGCGTTCGTGCGCGATCGCTTCCGCACGGCCATCGAGCAGGCCGGTCACAAAGCGATCGTGGTGAAGAGCGCGGTCGAGCTCCTTGCGCGCGTCCGCGCCGATCTCGCCCGAATCGATCTGATCATCGTCGACCTGCGGCTACCGCACGCGCCGGGGGTTGAGCTGATCCGCTCGATCCGAAAGCTGGACGAGGGCAAGCTGCCGCTGCTGATCTTCAGCGGCACCATCGCCAGCGCCGATGAAGTGCGTGAGCTCGCGGCGCTCGGGGTCGCCGGCTACGTCAACGAGTACAGCGCCGTGCAGCACATCCTGCCGTCGCTGGCGCCGCACCTGTTTCCCGACAATTTCAACCGCCGCGGCAGCCCGCGCGTGGTGCTCGGCATTCCGATTCAATACCGCTTCGGTAACACCATCGCCGCGGCGCTGACGCTGAACCTCAGCCACGGCGGCATCGCCATCCGGACCACGAGCCCGCTGGACAACGGCGCCAAGATCAGAGTGCGCTTCCGCATGCCGGGATCGAAGAAGGACATCGACGCCGAAGGCCACGTGGCGTGGAGCGATCGCCGCGTCGGCATGGGCATCCAGTTCGAGATCGTCGATCCCGCCAACCAGACGGTCATCGACCAGTTCGTCGACGCGCACTTCTTCAGCAACAGAAAAGCGTAAGATTTCGCCCATGGAGCACTCGCTCGCGGCCACGCTGTGGCGGCTCGTGGGGCTGTTCGCGCTCGTCTGCGCCAACGGGTTCTTCGTCGCCGCCGAGTTCTCGATCGTCACCGTGCGCAAGACGCGCATCGACCAGATGATCGCCGAAGGTCATCGCGGCGCGGGGGCGGTGCGGCGGGCGGTGAGCGCACCCGATCGCTACATCGCCGCGACCCAGCTCGGCATCACCATGGCGAGCCTCGGCCTCGGCTGGCTGGCCGAGCCTGCGCTGGCGTCCATTTTCGAGCCGGCCCTGACCTTTCTGCCCGCGCATCTCGCCGCCGCGACCGCGCACAGCATCGCCGTCGCGATTGCGTTCGCGATCATCACCGCCGCGGAAATCGTGTTCGGAGAGCTGACGCCGAAATGGATCGCGCTCGAGCGGCCGGAGACAACAGCGATCTGGCTGGTCAAACCGCTCGAGCTGTTCATGCGGGTGTTCTGGCCGTTCATCCGGCTGGTGCACGGCACCGCCCAGGCCGTGGTCCGGATGCTGGGACTGAGCCGCGGCGATCACCACGGCATGGTCCACTCGGAAGAAGAACTGAAAATGCTGGTGACCGCCAGCCAGGAAGCCGGCGTGCTCGAGGAACAGGAAGAGCAGATGCTCCACCGCGTGTTCGGCTTCGCCGACCTCAGCGCCGGCCAGGTGATGATTCCACGCACCGAGCTCGTCGCCGTGGATGCCGACACGCCGCTGCGCGAGCTGCTGGGCAAGATCGGACGAGGCGAGCCAACGCGGCTGCCGGTCTACCGTGAGGACCTCGACAACGTGATCGGCATGTTGCACGTGGTCGAGCTGGTGAAGACGCTTGGTGGCGGCCACACCGACGCCACGGCGGGGACGCTTGCGCGCGAGGTGCTGACCGTCCCGATCACGCTCGGCGCCAACGATCTGCTCGCCGAGATGCGGCGGCGAAAGGCGCGCGAGGCGCTGGTGATCGACGAACACGGCGGCACCGCGGGGATGGTCACTTTCGAGTCGCTGATGGAGCGCATCATCGGCGAGATCCCGGGGGAGATGGGCGCGCAGACGCGGACGGTGGTGCGGAAGGACGGGTCGGCCGACATCGACGGCCTGGCTCTGGTCAGCGACACCAATCAGCAGTTCGGGCTGCACATCGACGAAAGCATTTACACCACGATTGGTGGCTATGTGCTCGGCCGGCTCGGACGCCGCGCCCGCGTCGGCGACATCGTCGAGGTCGAGGGACGGAAGATGCGCGTCGACGCGATCGACGGGTTGAGGGTCGCAAAAGTGTGGCTGTCGACGGCCAGGCAGCTCCCCCCCGCCGCCCCCCCGCCCGAGTCGCGTTGACTTTCGGGGCTACAGCGCCGCAAGTGTCTTGAACACCGCCTCGTAGTTCGGCTCGTTGCGCGCGTCCTCGAGGACTTCCGCATGGCGCACCATGCCGTCCTTGTCGATCACGAACGTCGCCCGCTTGGCGATGCCGTGCATCCCGATCATGTCCTCGTTGAACGCCCCGTAGTCGCGCATCGCGGTCTTGTTGAAGTCGCTCAACAGCGGGAACGTCAGCTTCTGCTGATCCTGGAACGCCTTCAACGCAAAGAAAGTATCAACGCTGATGCCGAACACCTGCGCCTCGGCTTTGCCCAGGCCAGCCAGCGAGTCGCGGAACGTGCACAGCTCCTTGGTGCAGACGCTGCTGAACGCGGCCGGGAAAAAGGCCAGCACGACCGGCTTGCCCCGCAGTTTGCTGAGCGTGACCGCCTCGCGGTCCTGATTGGTCAGGGTAAAGTCCGGCGCTTTCGATCCGACGGCGACTGCCATCAATGGCCTCCATTACATTGGTGATAAGGTTGTCCCGCCCCCTACACAAACCGAGGCGGTTCGGGTTAGCATTTTCTGTTACTGATGATAGGAGATTCTCTGTGATCGAGGTTCAACACCTCACGAAACGCTACGGCCGCGTCACCGCGGTGGACGACGTCAGCTTCCGCGTCGAGCGCGGCGAGATCCTTGGGTTCCTCGGACCCAATGGCGCCGGTAAGACGACCACGATGCGGATTCTGACCGGCTACATGCCGGCCACAGAAGGCAAAGCTATTGTCGCCGGGTTCGACGTCTTCGACCAGCCGATCGAAGCCAAGCGCCGCACCGGCTACCTGCCCGAGACGCCGCCCCTCTATCCGGACATGAACGTCTCCGAGTATCTCGACTTCGTCGCCAAAATCAAAGGGGTGCCGTCCGCCGACCGGCGCGCGCGGGTTCAGTACGTGATGGGACGCACCCGCATCACCGACATGGCGAACCGCCTGTGCGGCAAGCTGTCGAAAGGCTACAAGCAGCGCGTCGGCCTCGCGTCGGCCCTCATTCACAACCCCGACGTGCTGATCCTCGACGAGCCGACCGCCGGCCTCGACCCGAAACAGATCATCGAGACGCGCGAGCTGATCAAGGAGCTCGCCGGCGATCACACTATCATCCTCAGCACCCACATTCTGCCGGAGGTCGCGCAGACCTGCCAGCGAGTGGTCATCATCAACAACGGGCGCGTCGTCGCGGTCGACACGCCCGACAATCTGACCGCGCGGCTGAGAGGATCGGAGACGATGTACGTGCAGCTGGACGCGAACGGCGCCAATGCGGCGGCGTCGCTCGGCGCGGTACCGGGCGTGACGCGAGTGGTGGAAGCGGACCGCCGCGACGGCATGATCGCCTACGAGGTCGACAGCGAGCGCGGCCGCGACGTTCGCCGCGACCTGGCGCGTGCCGTCGTCGGCAGCGGCTGGGGACTCCTCGAGATGCGGCCGCTGCGCATGAGCCTTGAGGACGTGTTCCTGTCGCTCACCACCGAAGAAGCGCCGACGCCGGCTCCGGAGGGAGAAGTCATCCATGGGTAACATCCTCGCCATCGCGCAGAAAGAGCTGAAGTCCTACTTCGCCTCGCCGATCGCCTACATCGTCATCGGCCTGTGGGCCCTGCTCTACGGCTATTTCTTCGCCGCCATCCTCCACTACTTCGCCCAGCAGAGCATGCAGATGAACCAGTTCGGCATGCAGGGACCGCAGACCATCAACATCAACCAGCAGATGATCCGCCCGCTGCTCCAGAACGTGCTCATCCTGATCCTCTTCCTGATGCCGATGGTGACCATGCGCGCCTACTCGGAGGAGAAGCGGTCAGGCACCATCGAGCTGCTGCTGACCTCGCCGCTGACCGACTTCCAAATCATTCTTGGCAAGTTCTTCGGCGCCATGGCGCTCTACGGCGTGATGCTGGCCGTGACCTGGATTCATCTCGGCCTGTTGTTCGTCTACGGCCGACCCGAGTGGAAGCCGATCGTGACTGCCTACATCGGCCTGCTGCTGATGGGCGGCTGCTTCATTTCCCTGGGCCTGTTCATCTCGAGCCTGACCAAGAACCAGATCGTCGCCGGTATGGTGACCTTCGCGGTCTTCCTGCTGCTCTGGGTGATCACCTGGATCGGTAGCGCCGCGGGGCCTACCGCCGAGAAGGTCACGCAGTACCTGTCGATCGTCGATCACTATGACGACTTCGGCAAAGGCGTCCTCGATACGACACATTTCATTTACTACCTGAGCTTCATCACCTTCGGGTTGTTCCTGACCGCGAAGTCGGTTGATAGCGAACGGTGGCGCGGATAAGACCGGGCTCAACTCGCAAAGCTCAGCTTTCAGCCGCACGAAGCTGAACCTTGACGCTCGAGAGTTGAGACTTGAGAGTTGAGACTTGAGAACTAACATGCTGAATCGTGTTTTGAGTTTGATCGGCTGGCTCGGCACCGCGATGGTCTTCGTCGCGGTGGCAATCCGCTTCGGCTACCCGGCGAAAGAACAATGGGCCTACTACCTCGCCTGGGGCGGCCTGGTCTGCGTGCTCGCCTACACCCTGAGCCAGTGGCGCGAGATGGCCAAGGTATTCTCGCGGCGGCAGACCCGTTACGGCACCTTGATGGGGGTCAGCATCCTCGCCGTCCTCGGCATCCTGGTCGCGATCAACTACATCGGCACCAAGCAGAACAAGCGCTGGGACCTGACTGCCAACAAGGTGTTCGGGCTGTCCGACCAGAGCCGCAACGTCGTCGCCAAGCTCGACGCGCCGCTGCAAGTGCAGGTGTTCGCGCAGGAACAGCGATTCCCGCAGTTTCAAGAGCGGATGAAGGAGTACGAGTACGCGTCGAAGCAGATCTCGACCGAGTACATCGACCCCGAGAAGAAGCCGTCCGCCGCCAAGCAGAACAACATCGACCGCATGCCGACCATCGTTTTCAACTACAAGGGTCGCAGCGAACGGGTCAACGCCGAGGGCGAGCAGGACATCACCAACGCCATCATCAAGGTAGTGTCCGGCCAGCAGCGTAAGCTCTACTTCACGCAGGGCCACGGCGAGAAGGACACCACCTCCTCGGAGCGCGACGGTTACAACATCATCTCGACCGCGCTCGGCCGCGAGAACTACACCGTCGACAAGCTGACCATCGCGCAGCAGGGCGCGGTGCCGGACGACGCCGCGGTCGTGGTTGTCGCCGGCCCGCGAAACGACTTCCTCGCGCCCGAAGTCGAGGCGCTGAGGAAGTACCTCGACAAGCAGGGCAAGCTGCTGCTCGAGCTCGACCCGCCCGACAAGCTGGACAGCCCGGCGCTCACCAACCTGATCGCGCTCGCCCATGACTGGGGCATCCAGGTCGGCAACAACATCGTCGTCGATGTCAGCGGCATGGGCCGCGCCATCGGCACGGACGCGTCGGTGCCGATCGTCGCACCGCCGTATCCGGCGCACGCGATTACCCAGCGGTTCGGCATGATGACCGCGTTTCCGCTGGCGCGCGAGGCGTCTCCGATCACCGGCGGCGTCAACGGGCACGTGGCGCAGTCGTTCATCGAAACCGGCCCGCGCAGCTGGGCCGAGACCGACCTCAAGTCGCTGATGACCACGGGCGCGGTATCGCTCGACGAATCGAAGGGTGACAAGAAAGGGCCGGTTCCGCTGGGCTCCGCGGTGTCGGCGTCGGCCTCACCCGCGGCGCCGCCGAAACCGGGCGAGCCGGAGGCGCCCAAGCCGGAAACCCGCGTCGCCGTCATCGGCGACTCGGATTTCGCCGCCAACGGCACGCTCGGCATGCCAGGCAACCGCGACCTGTTCATGAACACCATCGGCTGGCTGTCGCAGCAGGACAACCTGATTTCGATCCGCCCCAAGGAGCCTGACGACCGCCGCATCACGCTGACCGCAACCCAGGAGTCGAACATCTTCTGGCTGTCGCTGCTGATCATCCCCGGCTTCATCTTCGCGGCGGGGGTCTCCAGCTGGTGGAGGCGGAGAGGCTAGATGCGCGGCTTCAAATCGACGCTCGCGCTCGTCGTCGTCCTCGCC
>DATASG010000280.1:0-3371 GCA_036269295.1 Vicinamibacterales bacterium
GGCGACCGTCTGACAACGGTCTTCGTGCGCCAGGGCCACTACGCCAACGATCCGTCGGTGCTCGCGGAGCATCCCGAGGCGGACCTCAGCGTCGGGAGGATAGGAGAGGTCGTCGATTTGAGGATTTGAGGACGATCAACCAGTGCTCCGTCTCGTCGGCTTCCTCCGCCGCGACGCCCAGTTTCGCGATGAACTCCGCACGCGAGCGTCCCCGGCGCGCGGCATGGTAGTTCGCTGACTGCGCCGTTCCCGATCCGGTCAATTGTCGTGCGAGCACCTGCGACGGTTGATCCGTGGGCATCGCTCTCGCGAAGATGACGACCCGAGTCGCGAACCCCTTCAAACGGGCGGCGAGCTCATTCGCCTTCGATGACACGCACCGCGTCAGAGCAGAAATCGGGCCAACGCAACAAGCCAACAAACGCGAGGGCCGCGCGGTACCAAATCGCAAGTTCTGCAACCTCGACATAATTCTTCAGCTCAATTCCTTAGATCCTCAAATCCTCAAATCCTCAGATCCTCAAATTTTCAAATCCTCAAATCCTCAAATCCTCAAATCCTTAGATTTCAGTAGAATCTCCCAATGCTCCTGGCGGATCCGAAGCTGTTTCGAGAGGCCTGCTACCTCGACGGTGTGTGGATCGGCGGCAGCCCGGCCAGCGTGATCGAGGTCGATAATCCCGCAACCGGCGCGACCCTCGGCACCGTCCCGCGCCTCGGGCGCGCCGAAACCCGCGCCGCGATCGACGCTGCCGCCCGCGCCTTTCCCGGCTGGCGCCGCAAGACTGCGAAGGAGCGGGCGATCGTCATGCGCCGCTGGTTCGAGCTGATGATCGCGAACCAGGAGGACCTCGCGCAGCTGATGACCGCGGAGCAGGGTAAGCCAATCGTCGAATCGCGCGGCGAGGTCGCGTACGCCGCCTCGTTTCTCGAATGGTTCGGCGAGGAGGCCAAGCGCGTCTACGGCGATACCATCCCCGGCCATCAGCCGGACAAGCGCATCGTCGTCGTCAAGGAGCCGATCGGTGTCGTCGCCTGCATCACGCCGTGGAATTTTCCGCTGGCGATGATCACCCGCAAGGCGGGGCCGGCGATCGCCGCCGGCTGCACCGTCGTCCTCAAGCCCGCGTCGCAGACGCCGTTCTCCGCGCTCGCGCTCGCCGAGCTCGCCGCGCGCGCCGGCCTGCCCAAGGGCGTGCTCAACGTCATTACCGGCTCGGCCTCGGAGATCGGCGGCGAGCTCACCGGCAGTCCGGTCGTGCGCAAGCTCTCGTTCACCGGCTCCACGGAAACCGGCAAGCTGCTGATGGCGCAGTGCGCCGCGACCGTGAAGAAGCTGTCGCTGGAGCTGGGCGGCAACGCGCCGTTCATCGTCTTCGATGATGCCGATCTGGATGCGGCGGTGGAAGGCGCGATGGCGTCGAAGTATCGCAATACCGGACAGACCTGCGTCTGCGCCAACCGGCTGCTCGTTCACGACACGGTGTACGAGGGGTTCGCCGCCAGGCTCGCCGCCGCCGTGAAGAAACTGAAACCGGCAGTCGGCACCGACGCGTCCGCCACCCAGGGCCCGCTCATCGATGACCAGGCGGTTGAGAAAGTCGAGAGCCACATCGCCGACGCGACGTCGAAGGGCGCCAGGGTGCTGATCGGCGGCAAGCGCCATGCGCTCGGAGGACGGTTTTTCGAGCCGACGATCCTGGTGGACGTGACGCCGGCGATGGCAGTCGCCCGCGAGGAGACGTTCGGCCCGGTGGCGCCCCTGTTCCGGTTCAAGACCGAAGACGAGGCGATTGCGCTCGCCAACGACACCGAGTTCGGTCTCGCCGCGTATTTCTACGGCCGCGACATCGGCAGGATCTGGCGCGTCGCCGAAGCGCTCGAGTACGGCATCGTCGGGATCAACACCGGGATCATCTCGACCGAAGTCGCGCCGTTTGGCGGCGTCAAGGAGTCCGGGCTCGGGCGCGAAGGATCGAAGTACGGGCTGGAAGAGTTTCTGGAAATCAAGTACCTCTGTCTTGGCGGCATCTGAGGAGTCGAGGATGGTGCGCATCTGGCTGAGCATCCTTGTCGCCGCGCTGCTGCAGTCGCCGCTGGCGCCGAGGAAGGGCGGCAACCCCGAAGCGGCGAAGATCAAGAACCCGGTGCCCGCGTCGCCTGAATCGGCGTCGGCCGGCAAGCGCGTCTACACGCGGCTCTGCAGTCGCTGCCACGGTGCCGAAGGCAAAGGCGATGGCACCGCCGCCACCGCGCCGGTGCCCGATCTGACCGACGCGCAATGGGACTACGGCTCGAGCGATGGCGAGATCTTCTCGGTGATCCACGACGGCGTGTCGGCTGACATGGACGGCTACGCGGCCAGGCTCAGCGACACCGAGATCTGGAACGTCGTCAACTACGTCCGAAGCGTCGCCGCGAAACCGTAAGCTTCGCCGCCGGGCGTCGCGCCGGCGCCAGCAGGCCGCCGAGCGCGAAGCTGGCGATGTCGTTGGCCACCGACGCCTGATCAAGACGCCCGCCGACGCGAAACCAGCGCGGCAGCCAGAGGATCATCCCCAGCAGGCTGAAGGCCGCGACCGTGGGGTCGACCTGGCGCAGGCGGCCTGCCGCCTTCAACTCCGTCAGCGTGTCGCGGATGAGATCGAAATAAATCCGCATCCGCTGTTCCACCTGCCTGCGGCTGGACGCTGGCAGCGCCCGGATTTCGTCGCCAAGGTGGGCGATGGCGCCGTGCCCGCGCGTGGCGATCCGCGCGTGACGGACGATCAGCTGCCGCAGACGCTCTTCCGGATCGCGCACGGCTCGCACCGGCACGATGACCTCGTCCCGCACCCGCTCGAGGCCGTACATCATGATCTCGAAGAGCAGCGCCTCTTTGCTCTCGAAATGATGGTAGAGACCGGCCTTAGTCATGCCGAGCGCGCGCGCGACGTCGCTGACCGACGTCGCGTCGTAGCCGCGGTCCCGAAACAACTGCGCCGCGGTCCGGCACATGCGTGCGCGGCGCGCCTGGACCGGGTTCTGTGCCGCTGAGGCCGCCCGTGCGATACGCATGCGTGCTCGCTTGTACCTCTCGCCGCCCGAGGCGTCAAGGCCGAGGTGAGTCTTCTTCGCCAACCGACCGGCCGGTAGGGAAGCACCCCCGAAGATCGAGGGTCCGATACGGAAATTTGGAACGCGAGCGTTCGTTCGCCCGGCCGGGATCAGGAAATCGCGCCAAATGCGTTGCGGAACGGGAGTACAGTGTCGGCACGAACTACGGCAACCAGAATCTGAGTCAGCTCGATCTTCGGGCGTCGAAGCGGATCAAGCTGGACAAGTTCCGCTTCCGTGTCGACGTCGACGCCTACAACATCTTCAACAGCGAC
>DATASG010000281.1:0-10702 GCA_036269295.1 Vicinamibacterales bacterium
CTGATCGGGTCATTCGGCGCTTTGTCCGGCCTCTACGTCCTGCTCGAGGCGCCGTTTGTGGCGGTGATCCAGATCCTCGTCTACGCCGGCGCGATCATGGTGCTGTTCCTGTTCGTGGTGATGCTGCTGAACGCGCCGCACGAGGACACCGAGTTCGACGAGCGGGTTCACCCGCTGCTGCGGCCGGGACCGATGCGGTTCGGCGCGCTGCTGGCGCTCGGGCTGGCGGTGGAATTGTTGTGGGCGCTGACGCGCGGCGGCGACACCGGCGCGTTTCCGGGCGCGGCGGTGAGCTCGGTCCGGGTCATCGGGCAAGCGCTGTTTACCGCCTACGCGTTTCCGTTCGAGGTGACGTCGGTCCTGATTCTGGTGGCGATGGTCGGCGCGGTGGTGCTGGCGCGGCGCGATCATCCGCGCGATCGCCACGATCGGGAAGGGGCGTGATGGTCACGCTGAACCAGTACCTGATCCTCTCGGCGATCCTGTTCGCGATCGGGACCGCGGGCGTGTTCCTGCGGCGCAACCTGATCACGATCCTGCTGTCGATCGAGATCATGCTGAACGCGGTGAACCTGTCATTTGTCGCCTTCGGCCGGGCACTGGGCTCAGCCGATGGCCAGATCATCGTGTTCTTCGTCATGACCGTGGCCGCCGCCGAGGCGGCCGTGGGCCTGGCGATCGTGATCAGCCTGTTTCGCCACCGCGAATCGCTGAACCCCGACTCGTTCGCGAGCCTGAAATGGTAGGGAAGGATACAGAGGTGTCAAAGGACACAGAGAGATTCAGCCACAGAGCCACAGAGACACAGAGAAACGTTGATCACATCAACCTTGATCGGAGCGACGTTGATCTCTGTGTCTCTGTGTCTCCGTGGCAGATCTTCTCCGTGTGCTCCGATCTCTCTGGGTCGGAGGGGCGCGGCTGATGCTGGTCCTCATCCCGCTTCTCCCGTTCCTCGGGTTCCTGGCGAACGCCAGCCTGGGCAAGCGCGTGAGCAAGGCGGCCGCCGGCGCGGTGGCGTGCAGCGCGATGATCGGCTCGTTCCTGGTGTCGCTGGCCGCGGTGTGGCAACTGGCCGGGCTGCCGCCCGAGTCACGCGCGATCGCCAACCAGGTCTTCTCCTGGATCACCTCGGGCGACTTCACGGCGGCGTTCACGCTGCGGCTCGATCCGCTGTCGTCGGTGATGATTCTGGTGATCACCGGAATCGGGTCGCTGATCCACATCTATTCGACCGCTTACATGCACGAGGAGACCGACGCGGAGTACGCGCGTTACTTCTCCTACCTGAACCTGTTCGCCGCGTTCATGCTGGTGCTGGTGCTAGGGGCGAACTTCCTGGTGATGTTCGTCGGCTGGGAAGGCGTCGGCCTCTGCTCGTACCTGTTGATCGGCTTCTGGTATCAGAAGCCGTCGGCGTCCGACGCCGGCAAGAAGGCGTTCATCGTCAACCGCATCGGCGACTTCGGGTTCGTGCTCGGCGTGCTGTTGCTGTTCGTGCGGTTCGGCACCGTCGACTTCCAGGAGGTCGCCCGCGCGGCGGCCGGGCTGAGGCCGGAGACGGTGTTCGGTACGGTGTCGTGGATCACGCTCCTGCTGTTTGTCGGCGCGACCGGCAAGTCGGCGCAGATTCCCCTCTACGTCTGGCTGCCGGATGCGATGGAAGGGCCGACGCCGGTCTCAGCGCTGATTCACGCGGCGACGATGGTGACGGCGGGAGTCTACATGATCGGGCGCAACGCGGTGCTGTTCGGCCACGCGCCCCACACGCTGGCCATCGTGGCGGGCATCGGCGCGGCCACGGCGCTGATGGCCGGCACGATCGGTCTGGTGCAAAACGACATCAAGCGCGTGCTGGCGTACTCGACGGTCTCCCAGCTCGGCTACATGTTCCTGGCGATGGGGGTCGGCGCGTACGCGGCGGGGGTCTTCCATCTCTACACGCACGCGTTCTTCAAGGCGCTGCTGTTCCTGGGATCGGGCGCGGTGATTCACGCGCTGGGAGGGGAACAGGACCTGCGCCGGATGGGCGGGCTGAAACGGGATCTGCCGGTCACGTATTGGACGTTCCTGATCGGCGCGTTGGCGATCAGCGGCGTGCCGCTGTTGTCGGGATTCTTCAGCAAGGACGAGATCCTGTTCCGCACCTACGCGAGCGGCCACACGCTGCTGTGGATCGTCGGTGTGCTGACGGCGCTGCTGACGGCGATCTACATGTTCCGGATTGTGTTTCTGGCGTTCCATGGGCCTTCGCCTACGGCCTCACAGGTCGGGCCTTCGCCTTCGGCTACGGCCGCGCAGGCTGGGCCTTCGCACCATGTCGGTGCGCACCTGCACGATGCCCCACCAGCGATGGCGTTGGCGCTCGTCGTGCTCGCGATTGGCTCGGTCGTCGCCGGCTACGCCGGCCTGCCGTCGATCCTCGGCGGCGGCGACTGGTTCGCGCGCTACCTCGAGCCGAGCTTCGGCGCGGCGTCGGTGGAGGGCGTCGTGGAGCACGGGCTAGAAGTGACGCTGATGCTGGTCTCGATTGCGGCGGCGATCGCGGGCATCGGCATCGCCGCCTATTTCTTCCTGACAAACCGTCGAGCGGCGGACGCGGTCGCCGCCCGTTTCTCCGGTGTCGGCACGCTGCTGCGGAACAAGTACTACCTGGACGAGATCTACGACGCGACCGTGGTACAGCCGATCCGGATCGTGTCGGAGGAGGCGCTGTGGAAGGTCGTCGACGTGATCCTGATTGACGGCGCGGTCAACGGCGTCGGACAGACGGTCGCGGGCGCAAGCGATCGTGTGCGCCGGCTGCAGACCGGCTCGGTCCGCAGTTACGCCGCGTCGGTGTTCTTCGGGGTGGTGATGATTCTCGGGTACTTCTTGTGGTGATTCAGGACGAACAACCAGGGCACAACGGAAACAAAGGACACAGAGGCCGCCGGGGACGCCAAGGGGTTCGGCGGTGATGGCGTTCCCGATCCTGTCGTCCCTTGTGCTCTTGCCGGTGGCGGGCGCGATCCTGCTGCTGTTGGTCAGGGGCGACGAGGAGCGGAGCGCGCCGCTGGCGCGCAACGTCGCGCTGATGGTGTCGCTGCTGGTGTTCGCGGAGACGCTGCTGCTGTGGGCGCGCTTCAACGCCGCGTCCGGCGATTTCCAGTTCGTCGAGCGCCACACCTGGATCCCGGCGTTCGGGATCGAGTACTTCGTCGGGGTCGACGGCATCAGCCTGCTGCTGCTGGTCTTGACCGGCTTCCTGACGCCGCTGGCGCTGCTCGGCTCGTGGGAGTCGGTGCACAAACAGACCAAGGCCTTCTGCATCTTCGTGCTGCTGCTCGAGAGCGCGATGATGGGCGTGTTCATCTCGCTGGACCTGTTCCTGTTCTACATTTTCTGGGATGCGATGCTGGTGCCGATGTACTTCCTGATCGGCATCTGGGGCTACGAGCGGCGCATCTACGCGGCGATCAAATTCATCCTCTACACGATGGCCGGCAGCGTGCTGATGCTGCTCGCGATTCTCGGCCTCGCCTACATTCATTACACCTCGACCGGCAGCTACAGCTTCGATCTGCTGAAGCTGTACGAGATGCAGGTGCCGCTGCACCCGCAGTTCTGGTTCTTCCTGGCCTTTGCACTCGCCTTCGCGATCAAGGTGCCGTTGTTCCCGTTCCACACCTGGCTGCCCGACGCGCACGTCGAGGCGCCGACCGGCGGCTCGGTGATCCTGGCCGGCGTGATGCTGAAGATGGGGACCTACGGGCTGGTGCGCCTGGCGTTTCCGCTGTTCCCGGAGGCGGCGGCCTACTTCGCGCCCGCGCTCGCGGTGCTGGCGGTGATCGGCATCATTTACGGCGCGCTGGTGGCGATGGTCCAGCCGGACATGAAGAAGCTGGTGGCCTACTCGAGCGTCAGCCATCTCGGTTTCGTCGTGCTCGGTATCGCGGCGATGAACACGCAGGGGGTGTCGGGCGCCGTCTACCAGATGCTCAGCCACGGGGTCAGCACCGGCGGGCTCTTCCTGATCGTCGGGATGCTGTCGGATCGGCGACACACGCGTCAGATTGCCGAGTTCGGCGGTCTGAAGAAAGTCGTGCCGCATCTGGTGGCGGCGTTCCTGATCGTGACGCTGGCGTCGATCGGCCTTCCGGGGCTGAACGGCTTCGTGGGCGAGTTCCTGATCCTGCTTGGCGCGTTTCGCTGGGATCCGCGGCTGGCCGCGTTTGCGGCCACCGGCGTGATCCTGTCGGCGACCTACATGCTCTGGATGTTCCAGCGGGTGAACTACGGCCCGGTGACCAACGAGAAGAACGCGACGCTGCCCGACCTGCGGCCGCGCGAGTGGGCGGTGATCATGCCGATCATCGCGGTCGCGGTCCTGATGGGTGTGCTCCCGAACCTGTTCCTGCGGCCGATTGAGCCGTCGGTCGAACGGATGCTCAACCGCTACCATCACGGCGCGCCGTCGCGCATCCAGGCGACCGCCGAGCCGTCCCGCCTTCGCTCGCGCGGGATCTCCGCGAGCTTCGGTGGGGCTGGCCCGTCCCGCACCCGCGAGATTTCCGTGAGCTTCGGTGAGGATCGCCAGTCAGACCAGCAAGCTGGCGCGGAGCACGCCGAAGCGCCGCAGGCGCGAAGGCGGCAGCCATGAACGCGTCGTTGAACGCGATCGTGCCGATGGCGTGCGTGACCGCGGCCGGTATTGCCGCGATGGTGGCGGAGTCGTTCCGCGATCCGGGCGAGCGGATGCCGATTGCCGGCCTTGGCGTTGTCGGGCTGCTGGGCGCCGCGTTCGCCACCGTCCTGCTCTGGAACCACAACGCGTCGAGCTTCGGCATGGTCGCCGCCGACAACTTCGGCCTGTTCGTCACCGGCACGCTGATCGTAGTGTGCCTGCTATCGCTGGCAATCTCCGGGCCGACGATCGAGCGCGAGCGGCTGCCCGGCGGCGAGTACTACGCGCTGATGCTGTTTGCGACCGCCGGCATGATGCTGATGGCGACGGCCACCGATCTGCTGGTCATCTTCCTTGCGCTCGAGGTGATGTCGCTGGCGGTTTACGTCCTCACCGGCATCCGGCGCGACTCGCCGGCATCGACCGAAGCGGCGTTCAAGTATTTCCTGCTCGGCGCCTTCGCCAGCGCCTTCTTCCTCTACGGCATCGCCTTCACCTACGGCCTCACCGGCAGCACGCGGCTCGATCGCATCGGCAGCCTGATGGCGGCACAGGCGATGGCGCCGACGCCGATGACCTTCCTGGCGCTGGGGCTGATCATCGTCGGCTTCGCGTTCAAGGTGGCGGCGGTGCCGTTCCACATGTGGACGCCCGATGCCTACGAAGGCGCGCCGCCGGCGGTCACCGCGTTCATGTCGACCGGCGTGAAGGCGGCAGCGTTCGCGGCGTTCGTACGCGTGTTCCTGTCGGCGTTCGAGCCGCTGCGGCCGCACTGGGGCGAGGTGATCGGCGTCCTGGCCGCGGCGACGATGATCGTCGGCACCGTCGCCGGTGTGGCGCAATCGAGCGTCAAGCGGATGCTGGCCTACTCGAGCATCGGCCACGGCGGCTACCTGCTGGTGGCGCTGGTGTCGGGGAACGACTACGGCAAGGGCGCGGTGCTCTTCTACCTTCTGACCTACGCGATCACCAACATCGGCGCGTTCGGCGTGATCGCGCTGCTCGACAACATCGATCGGCCCAACGATCAGGTGAAGGACTACGCCGGGCTATGGAACGATAGGCCGGGGCTGGCGGTGTTGATGACGATCTTCCTGCTGTCGCTCGGCGGCTTTCCGCCGATGGCCGGCTTCATCGCGAAATGGTATGTGTTCAGCGCGGCGGTCAAGGCCGGCCACACCGGCCTCGCGATCGTCGGCGTGCTGACGAGCGTGATCTCGGTCTTCTTCTACCTGCGCATCGTGGTGATGATGTACATGACGCCGACCGACACGCCGGCCCAGTTTCCGGTAGTACCCAAGGTCGCCGGCGCGGCGCTGATGGTCTCAGCCATTCTCATCTTCTACCTGGGCATCCTTCCCGCGCGCGTCCTCGACTGGGCGGCCGCCTCGATTTCCTCGATTTTCTAAAGGCGACGGCGCTAGGATCGCGCGATGCGGCGGGTTCCGCTCCTGGCGTGCCTCTGCGCGTTGAGCCTTGCCCCGGTGCGCGCTGGTGGCCCGTCCTCCAGCACCGGCCAGCTGCGCGGCCCGTCGTCGCCGGCTGCCGGATCCCCGATCGAGCAGCAGGGTCAGGAACGTCTGGTCCGGCTCGAACAGTGGGTGAAGGCGGTTGCCCGCCACGCCCCGGGCGAGGACGACGACGCGCTCAGGGAGGTGGCGGCGTGGCCGAACACGGCACTGAAGCTGCTCTGGATCGACGCGAACGTCCTGACGCAGATGATCCGCGGCGTCAACGCCAACCGATTCACGGTCCGACCCGAAGGGCAGAGGGCCGGCACGCAAATCCGCTACTCCTCAACCCAGACGCGCCGATTGCGGGTGCTCGCCTGCGCTGCGGGTGGAGCACTGGTGCAGGGAGAGTGCATGGCGATCGGCGCCGGGAGCGAACTGGCGCCCGAACTCCGCCAGCTGGCGGTGCTGGTGCGGACGGCGACGTTGCGTGGCGACGACAACTACATCCTGCGGCGCGGCGCGCTGCTCCACGCCGACGTCGCGATTCTCGCACCGCGGTCGATGGAAGCGCCAGGCGACGTCGGCCGCTCCTCTGGCGGTCTCGAGCGGTTCCGCATGGAGATCTCGGACGGTCAGGAGGTCAACCTCCATCAATCGGCGGTCCACTGGGAGATCGCGCGGATGCTGCTCGATTTCGTCAGGCCGCGCGGCGTCGATCACGCCGATCCCGGCCACGACGAGATGGTTCGCAAGTGGTACCGCGCCACCGCGGCGTGGATGCAACTGCGCGAAGACCACGACCGATTGCACCTCGATCGCGCCCGCGCGATCTTTCCGGCCGACCCGGACATTCTGTTCCTGAGCGCCTGTCAGCACGAGACCTACGCGGGGGTGCCGATCCAAACCGCGGTACGGAGCGCGATCCTGCCGACGGGTGTCACGCTGGACGTGGGATCCGAGCGGACCGAACTGCGCGAGGCTGAGGGTCTGTTCCGCCGCCTCCTCGAGATCAGATCGGACCACGCTGAAGCGCGCCTGCGCTACGGCCGGGTGCTGGGTTCACTCGGCAAGCATGCCGAGGCCGCGGGGGAGTTGCGCCGCGCGGTCGCCGATCTGACCGACCGTCAGCTGCTGTACTACGCCGAGCTGTTTCTCGGCAGCGAAGAGGAGGCGCTTGGCAATCGCGACGCCGCTCGAGTGGCCTACGAACAGGCGGCGGAGATCGCACCGATGGCGCAGTCGCCGCTGTTGGCGCTCAGCCAGCTGGCGCGACGCCACGCAGATCGCCGCGGGGCGCTTCGGGCGATCGAGCGGCTGTTCGCGCTTTCCGTCATGGAGCGGACCGAGCACGACGACCCCTGGTGGTGGTACTACGTCGTGCAAGGACGGGACGCGAACGATCTGCTCGAGGCGATGGAGCAGCCGTTTCTGATGGAGCGGCTCCAGTGAGGCGGCTGTGGTTCGCGACCGTCCTCGTGCTGCTGGCATCCCGCGGCGACGCGCAGCAGAGCCCGGCGTTCTCGTCGAAGGTCGAAGCAGTGCGGGTGGATGTCCTGGTGACCGAGAACGGCCAGGCGGTTCACGGCCTCGGGCCGGCCGATTTCGAGGTGCTCGACAACGGCGTGCCGCAGGAGGTGACGCTGGTCAGCTTCGACCAGATCCCACTCAACGTGATTCTCGCGCTCGACATGAGCGACAGCGTCGCCGGCGAGCGGCTCGAGCAGCTGCGTGGCGCCGGATCCGGGCTGCTCGCGGCATTAGCGAAGGACGATCAGGCGGCGCTGGTGACGTTCAGCCACGCGGTACAGCTCGGTGCGAAGCTGACGACCGACGTCGCATCAGTGGAGGCGGCGCTCTCCGCCGCGGTGAGTACCGGGCAGACCGCGCTGGTCGACGGGACCTACGCCGGCATCATGGTGGGTGAGTCGGACGCTGGCCGTGGCCTGCTGATTGTGTTCAGCGACGGTGTCGATACCTCGAGCTGGCTGCGCGCCGATGCGGTCATCGACGCCGCCAAGCGGGCCGACGTCGTCGTCTACGGAGTCTCGGTCGTGTCGCGGCTCAAGCCCGAGTTTCTCCGCGAGATCACGTCATTCACCGGCGGACGGCTGTTCGAGATCGAGAAGAGGGCCAATCTGTCAGCGACGTTCCTCGGTATCCTGGACGAATTCCGCCACCGGTACCTGGTGAGCTACACGCCGAGGGGGGTCGCCAAGGACGGATGGCACAAGCTCGACGTGGGAGTAAAGAACCGGCGGGCGACGATCAAGGCACGCCCGGGTTATCTGGCCGGATCGTAGCGTCATGGTCTTCGGGGTGCTCGGGGTTCCGGGGTGCGCGAAGTGGTCGGGGCGACCATGCTCACACGTTCAACTGCGCGGACCCGCGAACGGCACGAAACTCACGAAACGCACGAAGAGGCTGTATTACTCCAGCGTGAAGACGAACAGCGCGTGACCGCCGGCGACAGCCACGTACTGCTTGTCGCCGATCAGGAATGACATGGGGCCAGATCGGATCGCGCCGCCGGTCTGAAACTGCCAGAGGGGCTTGCCGTTCTTCGCATCGAGCGCGAAGAAGTTGCCTTCGTTCGATCCGCTGAAGACGAGCCCGCCCGCGGTCGCCATCACGCCGGCCCACGTCGGCGTCGGCAGCGCGAAGTCCCACGCCTGCTTGCCGGTTTTCACGTCGAGCGCGCGCACGGCGCCCCACGATTCCTCGTCGAGCCGCTTCTCGCTGCCGCCGGTGTAGTAGGTGCCCGGCTTGTACTCAACGCCGGTCTTGTAATACACCGATCCCATCTCGCGGACCGGGACGTACAGCATGTCGGTGGCGGGGCTGTAGGATGGGCTCGCCCAGTTTGTCGATCCCTGCAGGCTCGGATAGACCAGCGTTCCCTTCTCCGACGGCTGCATGCCTGGGATCTCGATCGGCCGGCCATGCTCGTCGAGCCCTTTCGCCCACGTCTGCTTCGCGTACGGCGTGCCGAACACGAACTCGCCGGTCTTGCGATCCAGCACGTAGTAGAAGCCGTTGCGGTTCGCGCTGACGACGAGCGCACGCGCCCGGCCGCCGATCTGCGTATCCACCAGCACCGGGATCTGGTTTGCATCCCAGTCGTGCGTGTCGTGCGGCGTGAACTGGAAGTGCCACCGCGGCTTGCCAGTTTCGATATCGAGCGCGACCAGCGACGAGGTGTACAGGTTGTCTCCCTTGCGCGAGTCGCCGTTCCAGTCAGGGCCGGGATTGCCGGTGCCCCAGTAGAGCAGCTTGAGCGCCGGATCGTAGGAGCCGGTCAGCCAGGTCGCGCCGCCGCCATGCACCCAGCTGTCGCCCGGCCAGCCCTCGCTCCCGGGCTCGCCCGGCGAGGGAATGGTGTAGAAGCGCCACACCTGCTTGCCGGTCTTCGCATCGTAGGCGTCGAGGAATCCGCGGATGCCTGCTTCACCGCCGCTGATGCCGACGATCACCTTGTCGTCCACGACCAGCGGCGCGGCGGTGATCGAGTGGCCGGTCGGATTCTCGCCGACGTGGACGGACCAGCGTTCGATGCCGGCGCGCGCGTCCAGGGCGAAGAGGTAGCCGTCGAGGGTCCCGACATAGACCATGGTGTCGAGCACAGCGACGCCGCGGTTCACCCGCGGGAAGCCGAGGTTCAGCACGCTCGGCGCAATCGGCCGCGTCCACTCCCACAGCGCCTTGCCGCTCTTCGGATCCAGCGCTGCGACCATCGTCGGTCCGGAGGTGACGTACATGATCCCGTTGGCGACGACCGGCGTCGATTCGACTGAGCCGGTGCCAGGCGGCTGATATACCCAGGCCGGGCGCAGCCTGGCGACGTTGTCGGTCGTGATCTGCTTCAGCGGTGAGAAGCGATGGGAGCTGTACGAGCCGGAGTACATCAGCCACTGGCCGTCCTGCTGCGCGCCGAGCACCGCGGAGGCCACGAGGAGCGCCGCGCACAGGAACTGTCCTTTGTGCCGCCCGCAACCTTTGTGATCCTGGCTCGTCCCGCTCATTTCGCACCTCGCAAACTTGCCAGGTAGCTGACGACGTCGTCGAGCTCCTGCGGAGACAGCCGCGATTGGTAGGAGGGCATCAGGCTCGCGTCGAGCTCGCGGTCGAGACGCGTCAGGTCGGATTTCTGCAACGCGTGCACCGTGCCGCTGGCGTCGCGAATGAGGATCGAAAACACGTCCTCGTTGAGACGAATGCCGCGAATCGCGGCGCCGCTGTTGGGCACAGCGCGCACCACGAGGTAGCCGGGCGGATGCGATGCCTCCGGCTTGACGATCGCTTCCCGCAGATACACCGCGCCTCGGCGACCGCCGATCGTGGTCAGCTCCGGACCGAGAATGCCGCCGCGCCCGTCAACGACGTGACAAGAGCCGCAGCCGCTGGACTGGAACAGGGCCGCGCCTCGCTCCGCGTTGCCGGGCCCCGGACGCGCCGCCGCGCGCGAGAGCGACAAGACGTAGGTCGCCGCCTGACGCGTGCTGCGGTCGGTCAGCCCCAGCCGGAACGACGGCATGTCGGATCCCGGGATGCCGTTGGTGATGATGTCGACGATCGAGCTGAGTGT
>DATASG010000282.1:0-9108 GCA_036269295.1 Vicinamibacterales bacterium
GGTTTGGGCAGTGTGGTGAGCGGGGTAGGAATCGAGCCCGAAAGCGAGGTCGAAGGCCGAAGCTTGAGCGCCTGATAACCACGCGGCTCAAGCAGCTCTCGCAACGCGAGAGCTGGTGAGCCGGGTGGGAATCGAACCCACAACCCGCAGATTAAGAGTCTGCTGCTCTGCCAATTGAGCTACCGGCCCGAGGGAGTGCTTGGCATGACAGGCGCCCGAAAAGGGCGCCGACGCAAACGCCGATTCTACCATAGCGCCAGGCTCTGTCGCGCGCGTTAGAATGATCGCTCCTCCACCGCGCCCGTAGCTCAGTTGGATAGAGCGACTGGCTTCGAACCAGTAGGCCGGGGGTTCGAGTCCCTCCGGGCGCACCAAACGATCGGCGTCGCCTTCGACCGCACGACGAGCGATGCTTCCATCTGACGCTGGGGTCTCACTTGGAATCTGACGCCGGCGTCTCACCTGAAAGCTGACTGACCGGATTCCCGTCGACTTCTGAGTTCTGAGTTCAGGCTGCGTTTTCAGCAGCCTGGTAGAGGATCGCGCAGGCGTCATGATAGTCTCAGAACGTGCGCCCGTAGCTCAGCTGGATAGAGCGACAGTCTCCGAAGCTGTAGGCCAGAGGTTCGAATCCTCTCGGGCGCACCAGCCTTCCCGCACCGCGCGCCTGCCCGCCGAAGCGCGCCGCGCGAAGGCGGCAGCTACGGCTTGGCGAGCCGCGCGACCCTGTCCAGATCGACCCCCTTCGACTTCTTCAACCTCGCCCACAGATCCCCGGCCCGCGCGAATCGCGCCGGCGCCGACATGATCGTGAAGTCGCCGCGATCGAATCCTTCGTCGACCTCCTGCCAGGTGACCGGCGTCGACACGCCGGCGTAGTCGCTGGCGCGCGCGCTGTACGCCGTCGCCAGCGTCTTTCCAAGGACGTTCTGCAAACAGTCGATGTAGATCCGCTTGCCCCTCGCCTTCACGCTCCGCTCCGTCGTCGCCGCCCGCGGGTGTTTCTGCTCGACCAGCGCTGCCACGATCTGGCAGTAGAGCATGCCCGCTTCGTAGCGCGTCCCGGCCGGCAGCGGAATGTAAATGTGCAGGCCGTCGGATCCCGACGTCTTGGCGACGCCGGCGGCGCCAAGCGCCTCGAGCTCGTCGCGAATCCAACGCGCAACGTCGAGCACCTGGGCGAACGGAACACCGTCCGGAGGATCGAGATCGAACGCCGCATAGTCCGCGAACTCCGGATGCGCCACCCGCGAGAACCACGGATCCTGGGAGATCGCCGCCAGCTGCGTCATGTAGAGCAGCGTTTTCAGGCTGCCGCCGATGATCTGCGGTCGCTCTTCAACGACCCCGACGACCTCGGTGCGAACGTTCGGAGGTACTTCCGGCGCGCGATGCTGGTAGAAGGGCGCCCCCGCGACCCCGTTCGGGAATCGCTTCATGACCAGCGGACGATCGGCAACCGCCGGCAGGATGAACGCGGCGACGCGCGCGTAGTAGCGCATCAGATCGCCTTTGGTCAGCTTCAGTTTCGGCCAGAACGGTTTGTGCAGGTTGGTGACCTTCAGCGTGTCGCCGTCGGGCAGCGCCAGAACGCCATCCGTCTTCGCCGCCTCCCATTCAGACAGCTGCTCGATCACGCGATCGATGGCGGCGTCATCGTTCGCACCCTGAACCTTGACCCTCGAACCCTGAGCCTTGACCCTCGAACCCTGAACTCTGATCCCGGTCCCGTCTTCCCGCCTGACCGCCGTCGGTTTCTTGTCATCACGGAGCCCGAGATACACAGGGTGCCGGAGCTTGCCGTCCGCGGTCCATTCCGTGAACTTGATCTGCGCGACCAGTTCCGGACGCACCCAGTGCGGACGCTCGTTCGTTTTCAGCTTGACCTTGAAGGGCGACGCCGGCGTCTCGAGCGGCTTCAGGAGCTTCATCACCCGCGCCAGCTCCTTCTCGTTGAAGCCGGTGCCGGTGTGCCCGGCGTAGACGAGATCGGCGCCGTCGTAGACGCCGAGCAGCAGCGCGCCGAAGTATGCGCGCGTCTGTCGCGGCTCCGTCCAGCCGCCGATCACGAATTCCTGCTGCCGCACCAGCTTGAGCTTGCGCCAGTCGGGGGAGCGCTTGCCCGACTTGTAGAGCGACCCCGCATGCTTGGCGATCAGCCCTTCCCAGCCTTGCTCTAGCGCCTGCGCCCAGAGCGCCCGTCCGTCCCCGCGCACCTGATCGCTGATCCGCAGCATCGGCGATCCGGTCTTCCCGAAAATCTTCTCGAGCGCCGCCCGCCGCTGGCTGAGCGGGCGGTCGCGGTAGTCGATCTTTCCGTCGCGCAGCACATCGAAGGCGACGAGCGCAGTGCGAATGGTGTCGGGAGTCGATTGCAGATTCTGCGAGGTCTGGCCTGTGGATCCAGAGGATGCAGAATCTGCAATCGACTCCCGACCCCCGATGTGGATGCGTCCTTGCAGTTGCTGGAAGCCCGCCGGCTGGCCTTTTGCGTCGAGCGCCACGATCTCGCCGTCGAGCACCAGCTGCGCCTTCCGCGTCCGCGCCCATTTCTCCAGCGCGGCGGTAATCTCGGGGAACTGCCGCGTTTTCTCGTTGCCCAGACGCGACCACAGTCGCACCTGTCCCTTTGGCGCGATCTCCACGATGGCCCGGATGCCGTCGTACTTGGGTTCGTAGACCAGCTGCGGATCGTCGAGCGGCGCGTCGGCCAGCGAGGCGAGCATGGGGGATAGCATTCCCCGAAGCTTACCGCTCTCGGCCCCCAGCTTTCAGCCTGAGACTGCCGACTGAGACCGCACCACTACGCCGCCCGTTTCTTCTTCTTGCCGCCTCGCGACCTCGAAGCGCGCCCTTTCGCGCTGTCCAGACTGCGCCGCAGTCGTTCCATCAGGTCGACCACTTCGCCTTGTTGGGGCCTGTCCGGCGCCTCGAGCGTCACTTTCTTGCCCTTCACCTTGCCCTTGATGATCCGCATCAGGTTCTCGACGTACTCGTCGGTGTACTTTTCCGGGTCCCACTCTGCGGCAAGGCTGTTGACCAGCGCCTTCGCCATATCCAGCTCCGCCTTGCGGATGCCGCTGCTGGCGGGGAAGCCGAGCGGCTTGGGATCGGCGAGCTCGTCGGCGAATCGCATCACCGACAGCACGATCGCCTGCTCGATCACCTCCACCGCCGCGAGATGCTGCGCCTCGCGCAGGATGAATTTCGCGATGCCGATGCGCCCCGACTCGCGGATCGCCTCGCGCAGCAGCGCGTAGGCGCGTTCGCCGCCCGTGGCCGGCACCAGGTAGTACGGCGTCTCGAAGAAACGGTCATCGATCGCGTCGGCGGTCACGAAGTCGATGATGTCGATGGTGCGCGTTTTCTCGACCGCCGCCGCCTTGAAGTCATCCTTCGTCAGGATGACGAAATGGCCGCTGGCGTACTCGTAGCCCTTGACCAGGTCCTCCCACGCAACCGCGTGGCCGTCGCGGATGCACACGCGCTCGTACTTCACCGGCGACTTGTCCTTCGCGTGCAGCATCCGGAACTTGGGCCGATGGTCGCGCACCGCGGTGTGCAACTCGATCGGGATGTTCACGAGCCCGAAGGAGATCGATCCCTTCCACAGCGCTCTGGCCATAATTCCAATTCTTTATTCAGCATTCAAAATTCTGCATTCAGAATTCTATTTCTTACCCCGAAGCTCTCTCTCAGCCTCCAGCCAGTCATCGAAATGCTGGCCGTGGTTTCCGCCTCGCTGTTGGTAGCGCTCGTAGGCGCGGCGGCGAATCTCGTCGACGCTGGGTTCCGTGCTGGACGGTGCGCTGCTGGCTTTGGGTGCCGTCTTCGTCTTCCTGGCCTTCGGCCGGGCCGGGCCGCCGGGTTCTGGTGTTTCGCTCGATGCGGTCGATCGTTTTGCCATCTGTCGTCTCCGATCCCCAAAATACTACCAAACGGACCGGATGAGCTTATACACGCCGGCCAGAGGGACGCGCACCCAGTCGGGCCGGCCGTGCAGCTCGTACGCGAGCTCGCGCAGCGCCTTGTCCAACACGAAGGCCGACAGCAGCGCCGTGACGCCTTCCTGGTCGCGCGGCAGCAGTGGCGACTCGCCTGCGCCGGCCAGATACCCTTTCACGAACGCGCCGGTCACCCAGTGCTCCCAGGTACCGGCCCAGGGTTCGAGCGCCGCGTAATCGTCGGGCGCGTGCACGCCGAACGCGAACAGCGCCGCGTACGCGGCGTAGCCGTACGAGCGAATCATCCCCGCCACGTCCTTCAGCGGCGACTGCTTGGTGCGCCGCTCGGCGATCGACTGCGCCGGATCGCCGGCGAAGTCCAGGATCACGAAGTCCTCCTCGGTGCGCAGCACCTGGCCCAGGTGATAGTCGCCGTGCACCCGGATACGCCTCCCGGCATCGTCCAGCAGCCGAATCGTGTCGAAGCGCGCCAGCAGGGCCTCGCGCCCGGCGAGGATCGCCTCGGCCTCGCGTCGTGAGACCTCGTCGAGCGACGTCAGCCGCTGCGCCAGCAGGTCGAGCGCTGCGTCGCCGTGCGCACGCATCTGGTTGGCGATCACGCCGATGGCATCTCGGTCGAGCGGTTCAGGGGCGAACGCCGAGGGTGGTTCGCCCGTGAGCGCCGCGTGCAGCTCCGCCGTTCTCCGTCCGAGTGTCGTCGCGCTCGTGAGATACCATTGTTCGAGAGCCACGAAGAAGGGCGGCGGTCCTTCCGCATCGTCCTGGCCCTCGTGCCGCTCACGCTCCTCCAGCCCTTCGCGTGCGTCCGTCCGTTTCACCCGGGCGGTCGCCCGTTCGTAGTAGCGCCGCAGCTCGTCGATCGCGAAGTCCCACGCGGTGCCCTGATGCTTGACGAGCAGCTGCACCACCGCCAGCGTGCCGGGCTCGAGGCCCGGACGCAGATACTCGATCGCGCCGGCGAGCGCCGGCGTCCTGGTGAAGCCGCGCCCGGTCAGGAAGCGGCCGATGTCGAGCTCCGGGCTCGGCGTCGGCTCAATGCGCCGGAACAGTTTGAGGTACCGCTCTCCGCCCGGCGGTAAGGCATTGGTCTGCATGCCTCGCACGCTGCCGTGCCTGGTCGAGACCGTGCCCGTCGTCTCCACCAGTGCTATCAGTCGCTCGCGCGTCTCCCGGTCGTTCAGGCCGTCGACGACGGCGCCTTTGCGCGCCCCGGTGATGCGCGCGAGGGCGCCGCCGGGCGCCTGCTGCAGCGCCGCCTCGGCGGCGTCGCGGTCGATGAGCGCCAGCGCCAACACACAGCTCTCGCTGTCGCCGTCGACATAGTCGACCGTGACCACGGCCAGGAAGGAAGGGTGCTGGCCGCTGCGCAGCGGTGCCCAGTCCGCGAAGCGGGCGCGGCGGATTTCGCGTCCCGGCGCCATCCATCGCTGCCGCCGCAGAAACGGCAGCAGCGCTTGCTGCTCGAGCACCGCCCGCGTCCCGGCGTCGAGCAGGTTGTTCCAGTCCACGCCCATCAGCAGCGCCGGCAGCGCGTCGCGGATCGCCGTGTCGGCGTCGGCCGGCACCGTCGCGCGCTGCGTCACCGGCATCGCGCCCTGCTGCAGCGTGAACCAGTACGACCCGTAGGGGCTGAGGGTCAGGAAGTACGGCTGATCGCCGATCCGCGGAAACTCCGCCAGCCCTTTCATCTCCACCGGCATCAGGCCGGCGAAACCCGCCAGGTCGAGCGCCGCGGGCTGTACGTCGCGCGACAGGTTGACCACCACCAGGATGGTCTCGCGATCGTCGCGGCGCAGATAGGCCAGGATCTTGCGGTTGGGGCAGCCGATGAACTCGAGTGACCCGCGGCCGAACACCGGATGCTGCCGGCGCAACGCCACCATGCGCTTGGTCCAGTTCAGCAGCGAGAACGGCGCCCGCTCCTGCGCCTCGACGTTGATCGCCTGGTAGCCGTAGACCGGATCCTGAATCGTCGGCGCGAACAGCCGCGCCGGATCGGCGCGCGAGAAGCCGGCGTTGCGATCGCTGCTCCATTGCATCGGCGTGCGCACGCCGTTGCGGTCGCCGAGGTAGATATTGTCGCCCATGCCGATCTCGTCGCCGTAATAGATGACCGGCGTCCCCGGCAGCGAGAACAGCAGCACCGTCAGCAGCTCGACGCGGCGGCGGCTGTTCTCGACCAGCGGCGCCAGGCGCCGGCGGATGCCGCCGTTGATCCGCATCTGCGGATCGTTGGCGTAGACCGAGTACATGTAGTCGCGCTCCTCGTCCGTGATCATCTCGACCGTCAGCTCGTCGTGATTGCGGAGGAAGAGCGCCCACTGCGCCGAGGGCGGCAGCTCCGGCGTCTGGTTGAGGATCTCCGTGATCGCATGGCGATCTTCTTGCCGCAGCGCCATGAACATGCGCGGCATCAGCGGGAAATGAAACGCCATGTGGCACTCGTCGCCGTCGCCGAAGTAGGGGCGGACGTCGGACGGCCACTGGTTCGCTTCCGCGAGCAGCATGCGGTTCGGGTACGAGGCGTCGAGCTCGCGCCGCATCCGCTTCAGCACCTCGTGCGTCTCCGGCAGGTTCTCGTTGCTCGTCCCTTCGCGGACGCATAGGTAGGCGACCGCGTCGAGCCGCAGCGCGTCGACGCCGCGATCGAGCCAGAACCGCAGCACGTCGATCACCGCTTCGACGACCGCCGGGTTGTTGTGGTTGAGATCGGGCTGGTGGGAAAAGAAGCGGTGCCAATAGTACTGGCCGGCGACCGGGTCCCACGCCCAGTTCGACTTTTCCGTGTCGGAGAAGATGATCCGGGTCTCCGGAAATTTCTTGTCGCTGTCGCTCCAGACGTAGAAATCGCGCTCGGGCGATCCCGCCGGCGCCTGACGCGCGCGCTGAAACCACGGATGCTGATCAGAGGTGTGGTTGACGACCAGTTCGATCAGGATCTTGAGGCCGCGCGCGTGCGCCGCCTGGACGAAGGCGGTGAAATCGTCGAGCGTGCCGTAACTGGGGTGGACGTTCCGGTAGTCGGCGACGTCGTAGCCATCGTCTTTCAGCGGTGACGGAAAAAAGGGCAGCAGCCACACGCAGGTGACGCCCAGGCCCTGGAGATAGTCGAGCTTCTGTGTGAGGCCGTTGAAGTCGCCGATGCCGTCGTTGTTGCTGTCGAAGAACGACTTGACGTGCGCCTCGTAGATGACCGCGTCCTTGTACCAGAGCGGATCATTCATGCGCGGAAGTCGTTTCGATTCATCTTCCGTGCCACGGCAAGGCTCAGCTTATAATCGGCGCATGCTGACATGGCTCACGCTCGCGCTCGGTCTCGCGGCGGGTGCACAACAGGCGGCGCCCGGCACCATCATCAGCGCCGACGAGATTGCCGCCACGCTGAAGCAGTCGATCGCCAACAACACCGTCGACAAGCCGATCAAGCTCGCCCAGGTTCCAGGCGGCCACAAAGCGTCGCTCGCGTTGCTGCGTCGTACCAAAGCCGAGACCAGCGCGCTGATTCACGATTACGTGACCGAGATCTACCAGATCGTCGAAGGGTCCGGGACCCTGGTGACCGGTGGCTCGCTCGAGGATCCGAAGGAAAGCGATCTGACCCGGCTCAACGCCGGGATGAGCCATACCGGTGTCCACAAGGGCGGCGAGAGCCGCAAGGTCAAGGCGAAGGACGTCATCATCGTGCCGGCGGGAACCGCCCATCGATTCAGCGAGCTTGACGGGCCGATCGTCTATCTCGTCTACCGGTTCGAACCCAAGCGCTAATCCGCGTAATCCGCGCAATCCGCGTAATCCGTGTAATCCGCGGACTAATCCGCGTACCGGTCGTTGAACCAGGGCTCGGCGGAATTCGAGTAGCCGCGCAGTTCCCAGAAGCCTTTCTGGTCCTGGGCCAGGAACTCGATCTTCCGGATCCACTTCGCGCCCTTCCACGCGTAGAGCTTCGGCGTGATCATGCGGCACGGGCCGCCGTGCTCGCGGGGCAGCGGCGCGCCTTCCCAGGTGTGCACCAGCAGCACGTCCTCGTCCAGGGCGCGCGCCAGCGGCACGTTCACAGTGTAGGGGATGTAGGAGCCAGGCATGAAGTCGTAGCCGGTGCACAGGATGAATGTCGCCTCGGGCTTCGGGATGGCGAGCTCGGCGATGGTCGCGAACTTCACTCCGCCCCAATGATTGTCGAATCGGCTCCAGGTCGTCACGCAGTGGAAATCACTCACGCTCTCGGCGTGCGGCAGCGCGAGAAACTGGTCCCATGTCAGCGTGTACGGGTTCTCGACCAGCCCGGCAATCTCCAGTTTCCACGTCTGCAGCGGGACGTCCGGCTGCTCGCCGAGATCGAGCACTGGCCAGTTTTTCACCTCGTGCTGGCCGACCGGCAGCCGCGGCATGCCGTGGCGGTTCTTCGGCCCGGTGCCTTCAGGTCTTCGTCCGGCGAAGGCGACGTTGACCGCGCTCTTGTCCAGGGCGATCTGGCGTTGGATGTACTTGCGCCGTCGTTCCACGAGGTCGTCTTGACTCACGACAGCATTATTTCAGATCTCAGGCTTCAGACGTCTGAATCTGCAATCTGCAATTAGCAATCAGAAACCGTTACGCCAGCGTCTGCGGCAGCGGGGCGATCGGGCCGACCGGGACCGCGGCGTCGAACATCTCGCTCGAGATGAAATCGCCGTGCGGGGCGTGAGTGGAAATCGTGGCGTGGCCGCGGCGCGCCGCCTTGTCGCGGTACATCAGGTGATCGGCGTCGGCGAGCAGCTCTTCGTAGGTGCTGCCGTCGTGCGGGAAGACCGCGGCGCCGGCGCTGACGCCCAGGCGCAACCGCTTGCCGCCGCGGACCTCGACCTCGATCTCGGAGATCTTCGCCTGGAGCTCGTGGCGCTTGGCATCGGCCTTCTCGCGCGAGCAGTCGGTGAGCACGACGATGAACTCGTCGCCGGCGTAGCGCACGCAGAGGTCGTACGGGCGCAGCGCTCCCTGCAGCGCGCCGGCCACCTCGCGCAGTGCGTGATCGCCGACGTTGTGCCCGCAGGTGTCGTTGATCTCCTTGAACCCATCGATGTCCATGACGATGATCGCGACCTCGCTCTTGAGCCGCTCCGCCCGCGCCAGCTCGCGCGACAGGTGCACGAACATCGAGCGGCGG
>DATASG010000283.1:0-9052 GCA_036269295.1 Vicinamibacterales bacterium
CAGTATCGAAACGACTGGCGCAGAGCTTGACAAAATCATGCTAAGATTTGGCGTTTGATCGTGCAAATTCAACCATTTGGAGGCGTTCGTTGAGTCCGATTCTGGTGCGGCCGGTCCGCGAGCAGCTCGAGCATGACCGCATCATCCGCCTCCTGCACGGCAAGTTCCGCCGCAAGTACGAGGCGGGGATGAACCCCGGAGCCGAGCAGAACATGCCTGTGGGCATTGGCCCTACGGCACTGTTCCCCGACATCGTGCTCTTGTCGCAGGATCGCGGCCGTAAGCTCCAGGCCATTGTCGAGATCGAGACCGGCGAGTCGGTCAATCACCTCGAGGCTCTCGCGCAATGGGCACATTACGGGCGAGTGCGCGCGGCGTTTCACCTCTACGTGCCTTCCGGAATGGTCGAGGTAGCGCGACGACTCACCGAGGACAACCAGATTCACGTTGCCGAAATCTGGAGTTACCACGTCGTCGGTGACGAGCCGCGGTTCACGCTTGTGTACCGCAACCGCGAGCCGATCTCCGCCCAGGCGAAGGCGCGTCCGATGCCCAAAGCCGTCGCCGAGCCGCCGGTCGTGAAACCAGTTTCCACACCGATCGCCAAGCCCGTCGTCAAAGCGGCGGCGAAGCCGGCGGCCAAACCCGCGACAAAGGCCAAGCCCGCGAAGGCGGCAGTCAGGCCGAGGTCCAAGCCCAAGGCCAAGCCCAAGGCCAAGCCCAAAGTCACGAAGACCACGAAGACCGCGGCCCCGAAAAAGAAGAAGTAGGTGGCGTTCCTCAAATTCTCGCGCGACAAGCGCGGCGTCGAGAGCTTCAGTCTCGTCCACGCGATTGCGAACCGGCGGGGCAAGGTTCGCCCGCGGATTCTGTACTGGTTCCGCACCCCGCCCGACATCAAGGTCGGCCGCCAGCCGTTCGACCCTGACATCCGACGCGCACTGGAAGAGCGGAATCCTGACATCACGTTCGACTGGCAAGCGATCGAGGAAACGCCGATTCCATCCGCTGACGCCGACAAGTGGCGCGAGCGCCGGCGCATCGAACGCGCCGCGAAGCACGCCGCCAGAGCCGAGGAGGAATCGGAGGCGGCCGACGGCGAGGGGGAGACAGAAACCGGAGACCGCGCACCCGCCGCGCCAGCCGAGACCGCTGTCGCAGCGGCGCCCGAACCCGGATCCGAACCCGCACCGGTAGTGGCTGCCGCGCCGCCGCGCGAAGGCCCCGCGCGCGCAGGCGACCCAAACCGCAAGCGTCGACGCCGCCGTCGTGGCGGCGGTCGCGGCGCCGGCACTCCGGTATCGGCCATGCCCGTGCCGCCGCCGTCCAGTTCAGAACCTTCGGGAGACTGACAGATCGAGGACAGGTCGCTGCAGCGCGTCCGCGTCACTGCGGCGATTGTGGCCGTGGTGCTGTTGCTGTGGTGGGCCGGCCGATCGCTTGCCCCTCGCTTGCTGAGCGCGGTCGCGGACATTCAAAGCGTCGGCCCTGCAGCCCCGATCGCCTTCATCGCCATCTACGCCTTCGCCGTCGTCGCGCTGATCCCTGCGTCGCTGCTGACAATTGCCGGCGGCGCCGTGTTCGGCCTTCTGCCGGGCGTCACCTACTCGCTGATCGGCGCGACGCTCGGATCCACTGGCGCGTTCCTCATCGGCCGCTATGCGGCGAGACGGCTGGTCGCGAGGCGCCTTGCCGCGATGCCGCGCTTTTCGGCGATCGAGCGAGCGGTGAGCGCACGCGGCCGCCGGATCGTGCTGCTGCTCCGGCTGTCTCCGGTCGTGCCGTTCAATTTTCTGAACTATGCCCTCGGGCTGACGACGATCTCGGCCTGGGACTTCATCATTGCCTCGCTCGGAACGGTGCCCGGCGCGTTCGTGTACTCGTACGCGGGGAAGGTGACGGGGGAAGCGCTGGCGCTCGCCGGGAAAGCCGAGGTGCCGAAAAACGCGTCCTACTACGCGTTCCTGGTGGCCGGATTGGTGGCGACCATCGCCGCGACAACCGTTGTGACGAGGACTGCCCGCCGGGCGCTCCAGGATGTATAATTCAGCCTTATGAAGTTGAAAATGAACGGCTTCTGGTCCACTGCAACGCTGGTGGCCCTGACCGCCGGGCTGTCAGCGCAGACGTCCGGTCAGGCGCCCGCGCCGCCCAACACCGCGTCGCAGGAACGCCCCACGTTCAAAGTACAAGTCGATCTCGTCAGCAACGACATCATCGTCCGCGACGAGAAGGGCAACTTCATCCCCGATTTGAAGAAGGAAGATTTCGAGATCTTCGAGGACGGCGTGAAGCAGGACATCTCGTCGATGACTGTTGTCACCGGCGGCCGCGTGACCAACGTGCTGGCGCCGCCGCCGCCGCCGCCGCCGGAAGGGATCGTGCTGCCGCCGACCCGTCCGCGCAACGACGTGTCGGGCCGCATTTTCCTGTTCTTCGTCGACGACCTTCATCTCCAGTTCCACAACACCGGCCGCGTGCGCGATCTCTTCAAGCGCATCTCGAAGGAGCTGGTGCACGACGGCGACATGTTCGGCATCGTGTCGAGTGGTCCTTCATCGATTGCCATCGACATGACCTACGACAAGACGCGGCTCGACGAAGCGATCAAGAAGATGGCGGGCAACGAGCTCAAGCCGTCCGACATCATCCAGGGACCGTCAGGCGCGGAAGGCCCGAGCGAGGTGCGTTACCGCGCGCACGTCGCGTTCTCGACCGTCAACGATCTGCTCAACAACCTCGACTCGGTGCACAACCGGCGCAAGGCGCTCATCTACGTGAGCGACGGATACGACTTCAACCCGTTCCAGGACGCGCGCCTCGGCCTGATGGATCCGAACTCGCCGTTTGCGCAAAACGAGTTCGCGCGCAGCCAGAATCAGATCAACTCGCAGAACGGGAGCGGGTCCAGTCCGCAGACCGATCCGTTCGCGCAGCAGCAGAAGCAGAGCGAGACGTTCGCCGACGCCGATCTGGCGCGCGAGCTCGGCGAGCTGACGCGACAGGCGAACCGCTCGAACGTCACGATGTACACGATCGACCCGCGCGGCCTGGTAGGGATGGGCGACATCGACGAGCAGGTGGATCCGCAGCAGTGGAACGAATACATACGCAAGTCGCAGGACAGCCTGCGCGTCCTCGCGGAAGAGACCGGCGGCATCGCGGTCGTGAACCAGAATGACTTCAGCAAGGCGCTGAAGCGGATCGACGCCGAGACCAGCGACTACTACGTGTTGGGGTACTACTCGAAGAACCCCGACGCCACCAAGCGGCGGCGCCAGGTGGAGGTCAAGGTCGCCAGGAAAGGGGCGCAGACCTGGTTCCGCAAGGAATACGTGCTCAAACCGCCGCCCAAGCCGTCGTCGTCCACCAAGAAATAGGCAGGAGGGGCGTCCTTTCTATCCTGCCCTTCCTGCCCCCCGTCCAGCCTGTCCCGCCCGTCCAGCGGCAAGCGTCGCCCGTGCCATCTTCGGTTTGCCAACGGCCTGGACGCGATCGATCGCCGCGTTCAGATACGTCTCGTCAAGATCCGAACCGATGAAGTTCACGCCGAGACGCGCGCACGCGACCGCCGTGCTGCCCAGACCCGTGAACGGATCCATCGCCACGTGAACTCTATCCAGTCCATGGAGCCGGAGGCACTGCTCGGGCAGCCGCGCCGGGAAGGTGGCCGGATGCGGCCGGTCGCGGTCGCGGTGCTGAATCGTCTCGTAGGGGATGAACCAGGTGTTGCCGCGGCAACGCACGCCGCCGGCGCCGCCTCGCCAGCGCGCGATGTTCGACTGATCCTGGTAGGGTACGCCAAGCGCGAGCCGATCCAGGCTGGTCGATCCGTGCGGCGTCAGGTGGAAGATGAATTCGTGGCAGTCGTTCACGAAGCGATCGCTGTTGATCGGTTTGTAGTGGCCGACCGCGAGGTCGCGGGTCAAACCGGCGGCAGCGCCAGCCGACGACTGGTCAATCGCGATCGACTTGATCCAGTGGATGATGTTCTGCAGCTTCAGGTGCGACCGTGTGGCCTGAACGACGTCGAGGGCGGTCCAGGGGTCGCTCGGCTTGGCCCCGACGTTCAGGAACAGCGATCCGTCCGGCTTGAGAACCCTGGTCGCCGCCGCCACCCACGTGTCCGTCCATTCCAGGTACTCGGCCGCCGACAAGGCATCCTGATACCGGCTGTACTGAACCCCAATATTGTAAGGCGGTGAGGTGACGATGACGTCGACGCTATGAGGATCGAGCTGCTTGAAGACATCGACGCAGTCCGCGAGGTAGAAGCGGTTTTCGGTCGGACCCGTCCTCAGAATCTTGTGCGGCTTGAGAATGACTGACACGCCGTAATGTCGGCGCGGGGTGACGGATCCGTTAGTGGCGGGCTCCCGAGAGCGAGGTGGAATCGATACGACGCTGTGGTTCCAGGGTCACAGGTCAGGACGCTTTGCTGATCAGGCTCGACACACCCATTGCCATCCTCGCGGCCGCTCGTTGAGGCGTGATGGTGTGGTTCCGGCGGTGAGCATGGCTGCCGCAGGCACTACCTTTTTCTTCCACATAGGTGACCTCGCGGCTGGTCGCGACCTCGCGGTATCGGCCAACCACGCATCCGCAGCCCAAAGTGGTGAACCCAAGCAACCGCACGAGACTCATCACGCCCTCCGTTCGACCGTCTCAGCAATTCACATGCCGCTCGCTCGTGCGCGACTCTTCGCAGTAGCGAGACAGCGTGACGCTTGTTTCAGATATCGGTCGAATTGAATTGTTCTTCAGAACTTTGGAGGTCGTGCCTGCGCGAGACCATCGCGCGCGGCTTTTGAAGAGGGATCGATCGTGAGCGCGCTCGCAAAAAAATCGGCGGCCGCGGACGGGTTTCCCGACTGCAGGCTCAGCAAACCGGCGTTCACGTAGGCCGATGGCTCCCGCGGATTGCTTTGAATCGCCGCGCCAAAGGCTTCGAGGGCGCACTCGCGCATGCCCGCGGCGACGCAGGCGGCGCCGAGGAGGCTTTGCGCGCGCGCGTGGTCCGGCCGCGCGCTCACCACCTGACGCGCCTCGGCCACCGCATCCCGCGGTTTTCCGCGCAGATAGAGCGCCGTCGCCCGGTAGTAGCGCGCCTCCGGGCGGTCGGGAAAGCGGGCGACCATCGCCTCGGCGAGCGGCGCCAGCCGTTCGCCGTCACCGGCGTCGGCGAGCACGGACGCCAGCTGTTCGGCGGCGCGCGGGTCTTCGGGCGCCAATTGCAGCGCCTCCGACGCGATGTCGAGCGCCCCCGGCACATCGCCGGTCACGGCCAGCACGCGCGACAGCTCGATCCGCACGTCCGCGTTGGCCGGCTCGCGTGTCGCGATGTCGTGCAGCCACTTACGTTCCTCGTCGAGGGTGGCGGCGCCGCCGGCGGCGTCCGACAGGCCGGAAAGGGCGGCGACGTTGCGGCTGTTCAGGGTCACGGCCTGGCGGAACGCGGCAAACGCCTGCGCGAACGCCTGGGCCTTGAGGTCCATGACCCCGCGCGAGGTCCAACCAGCCTCGGTCGCGTGCTGGAAGGCGTCTCGAACCGCGGGCGGCTGATCGGGTGTGAGCCCGCGGATGGCCGACACATTGTCCTCCCGGCCCCGACCGTAGATCCCGCGAGGCGCCGAGTACTCGAGCGCCGTTCGGTCGTCGGTTTGAATCAGTGCCCCGTCGCCATACCGTTCCATTTCGCGTGGGCCGCCGGCAAATTGCGACAGCATTGCGAACGAGGCGGTACCCGCCGCGACGCCGACATCCGTCAGGCTCAGAGCGGTAGCGCCGCTCCGGCTGGAGGTCTCCACCATCGCGAGCCTGGGCAGGATCGGGCCGTCCCTCGCGCCGATCAGGAGCAGGTCGCCTCCGCCGACCATCCACAGCGTGCCTTGGGGGAACACCGAGGCGAACGTCCGGACGATCGACTGCAGATCTCGAGGGCTGATGTCGTAGGTGTGCGCCCACTGGCAGATCAGGCCGTCCGGCTTCAGCCTCGCGCGCGCGGCCTCGAAGAACTCGCGGGTGAAAAGCGACGCGACGCCCGCCATCCACGGGTTCGAGGGCTCCGACACGATGACGTCGTACTGCTTCGGCGTCAGCAGCAGGTGGGATCGGCCATCGCCGACGATCAGGCGAACTCGAGGGTTCGCCAACGCACCGCCATTCTCGCGATCGAAGAAGTGTGACGCCTCGACCACTTCGGGCGAGATCTCGACGATTTCCGCCCGCTGGACGATACCCGGCGCGAGGGCTGAGCCGAGGGTCACGCCGCTGCCAAGGCCGATGATGCAGATGTCGCGCGCGTTGCCGTGGATAAGGACGGGCAGGAGGCCGAGCATCCGCTGCGTGAGCATGTCGCCCGCATTGGACGCGTCGACCTTGCCGTCGATCGCGAGCGATCGAGTGCCGGTCAGCCGCCGCACGCTCACCGTCGCCGCGGCGCCTTCCTTGTAATACTCGAGCACGCCGGCGCGCAGCACGCGGTCGACGTTCTCGGCGCCGAGATACGGCGCGTACTTATACGCGCCGCTGGCCAGCAGCTCTCGATCCCAGCCGGGGAGCAGGAGGATGATGGCGAGCGAGGCGATTGCGACCGCCGCCGGCCAGACTAACTTCTGAGTTTTGGCTTCTGGGTTCTGAGTTCTAAGTTCTGAGTTCCGCCCCCTCGGTCCTCGCAGGGCGGCGGCCAGGCAGGAGGCGCCGGCCAGCGCGCCGAGGATCGCGGCGGTCTGGAACGTTCGCCGCAAGCCGAGCGCGGGGATGAGCGCGAAGCCCGCGGCGAGCGCGCCGGCGATGGCGCCGACGGTGTTGGCTGTGTAGACGCGCGCGGCGTCTCGTCCGATCGTAGCGGTTCCGCCCTGGCCGGCCGAAGCGTCGGAAACGCGAAGGCTGCCTTGGGCGACCGCGAGCGCGAGCGGAAAGGTCGCACCCAGCGCGAGCGTCATCGGTAACAGCAGCAATGCGGTGCCGAACGCCTGGGCGACGATCACCGCCGTGAAGGCGGCTGCCGGGTCGGCGACCTGGGCGGCGACGACGAGCGGCATGCGCGACGCCGCCAGCCATGCGGCGCCGCTGGCCGCGATCGCCGAGGCGACCAGCATCGCCGCCATCCAGACGGCCGGGCGCTCGACCCGCCGCGCCAGGCTGCTGCCGAGCGCGGATCCCAGCGCCAGCCCGCTGATGAACGCTGCCGCCATCGTCGCAAACGCGTAGGTAGTGGGTCCGATGACGAGCGCCAGGAGGCGCGTCCAGGCCACTTCGTAGACGAGCGCCGCGAAGCCGGAGATCGCCGCGGCACTACAGGCCAGCATGGGCGCGGGAGTCGGGATCGGCAGAAACCGCGGCGAGTTCGGGAGAGACCGCGGAGACCTCTGAGACCGCAAAGAAGGCGCAGAGCCGGATTTGCTCTTTTTGTTCCTGGAGAAAGCAATTATTTCTTCTTCCTGCGCCGCGAGCCACCAGGCGCCGCCCGCGGCCATCAGGTTCAGCAGCACGCCGACCCAGGTCGTCGCGCGGAGGCCCAGCGCGGGGATGAGGAAGAAGCCGGCGCCGATGGCGCCGAGCGCGGCGCCGGCGGTGTTGACCGCGTAGAGCGCGCCGGTCTGGGCGGCGTTGCGCGCGTACCAGCCGGCGGCGATGGGAAAGGTCGCCCCCATTGCCGCCGCCGGAATGCCCAGCAGCGCCAGGCTGATCGCGACGCGGACGACCGCGAATCGCGCTGGCGCGCCGCCGTCGGCGTAGGCCCACGCGAGCGCGGGCACCGACGCGCGCAACGCGATCGGGAGAAGGAGCGCGCAGATCGCGACGACGATCTCGAGGACGGCGTAGAGACGGAGCGGCGATCCCGGCCGGCCGTTGCCCTGGCCGGCGTGTTGCGCGTCGGGTGAATCGAGAGAATGGTCCCGCGCGAGCGAGTCGAGGGGAGAGAGCCAGGCGCCGAGCGCCAGCCCGCCCATGAATGCCGCGAGCACGGTGCTGGCCGCGGCGACGGTGTGACCGAGCTGCAGCGTGAGCAGCCGCGTCCAGGTGACCTCGTAGACGAGCGCCGCCGCTCCTGACGCCGCGTAGAGGAGGACAAAGAGACGCCGCCCCGAGGCCATGCTGCGCGGCGAGTCTAACAAAAAAGGCCGGCCCCCGTGCCCAGAGGCCGGCCGATCGTCAATTCCGAATTCCGAATTCTGAGTTCAGAATTCGAATTTGAACCCGAGCTTCAGCACGCGCGGCGCGACGATTTCCTGCACGCGGCCGAAGTACGACGTGCCCAACTGGTTGGCCGCAAAGTCGGCCTGGCTCGTGAACCCGCGGGTCACCGACCCGTAGCTGTTCTGGCCGGCGCTCGAATTGAGCAGGTTGTGCAGTTCCACGTTGACGGACGCCCGGTGGCCGCCGCCGATGCGGAAGCTTTTGTCCGCCCGCAGCGACAGGAGGCTCAGGAAGTCCGCCGGATTCGTGCCGAGCGGGTCGACGCGAAGATTCGCCGTGCCCTGCGTGAAGGACACGCTCAGCGCGCGTTCGATCGGGAGGCCGCTCAGTGCCTGGTAGTTGGCGCCAAGCGTGATGCCGAACGGCGCCTGGTAGCTGCCGAGCACCTTGAAGGCGTGCGGCTGATCGTTGGCGCCTCGCCCCTGCTGCGAAAACGGCAGCAGGTTGTTCGGGTTAGTGAAGTCCAGCACGTTGGCGGTGGTCGTGCTGCCGGCGGCGATGCCGGGCTGATCGCCGTCCAACCGCGACCAGACGTACGACCCCTGCATCTGCCAGCGGTTCGACATCCGCTTGGAGATCGAGAGTTCGAGCGCCTTGTAGCGCTGCGTGCAGCTCACCGTGACGTTGTTGCCGCAGTTGGTGTGGAACAACGTGTCCTTGCCGACGTATTGCGGCAGGACGTTGTACACGGTGAGCGTTTTGTCGTCGGCGGTGCCGGCGATGTTGTCGGGCCCGAAATCGGTGACCACCTTGGTCGGCGCGTACACGGTGGAGGCGACCGTGTTGCACGGCAGACCGTAGCAGTCCTGGTCCACCGTCTTGTCGTTGAACCAGCGCTGGATCCAGTCGA
>DATASG010000284.1:0-2846 GCA_036269295.1 Vicinamibacterales bacterium
GGGCCCGATGGCGGGGGTCCTTCCGCGCGCGTGGCACCCGCTCAGGTCCTCGGCGTCGCCTGCCGCGTCAGCTGCGCGACAACCTCCGCCATTTCAATCGCCGCGACTGCCGCCTCGTGTCCTTTGTTGCCGCTGCCTTCGACCGCGCGCGCCAGCGCCTCCTCGATCGAGTTCGTCGTCAGCACCCCGAACGCCATCGGCACACCGGTCGCGGCCGCGCCGTCGGTCAGGCCGTGCGAGACCGCCGACGAGATGTACTCGAAGTGCGCGGTCTCGCCGCGAATGAGGCAGCCCAGGCAGACGATGGCGTCGAAGCGGCCGCTCTCCGCGGCGTGCAGGGCGGCGATCGGAATCTCGAACGCACCGGGAACGCGGACCAGCGTGATATCGGTAGGCGCGACGCCGGCCGCCGCCAGCGCCGCGAGCGCGCCGGCCTGCAGGCGATCGGTGATGAAGTCGTTGTACTTCGCCACCACGACCGCAAAGCGGAATCCCGCCGCGCGCCCCGAACCTTGTATCGTGTGCATGCCCGTCCCGCCCGTCCCGCCCTACCGGCCCTTGAACCCGGCTGGCCGTTTTTCCAGGAACGCCGCCGTGCCTTCCTTCATGTCCTGCGTGGACGCCACCAGGCCGAACAGGGCCGCCTCGTACTGGCAGGCCTCGGCGAACGGCATCTCGACACCTTTGTTCACGGCGTTGATGATGTAGCCCATCGCGATCGGCGCGCTCTTCGCCAGCTGCCGCGCCAGTTTGCGCGTCTCGGCCATCAGCTCCGCCGCCGGCACGACCCGGTTCACGAGCCCGATCCGCTGCGCTTCGTCGGCGCCGATCGGCGCGCCGGTGAGGATCATCTCCATCGCCCTGCCCTTGCCGACCAGCCGCGGCAGCCGCTGCGTGCCCGCGTACCCCGGAATCAGCCCGAGCGTGACCTCCGGCTGCCCCAGCCTGGCGCTATCGGCCGCGAGGCGGAGGCTGCAGGCCATCGCCAGCTCGCATCCGCCGCCGAGCGCGAAGCCGTTGATCGCGGCGATCACCGGCTTGCCCAGGTTTTCGATCAGGTCGAAGACGTGCTGCCCGGCCAGCGCGTGCTCGCGTCCGCTGGTGGGGGTCTGCACCGCGAGCTCGTTGATGTCAGCGCCGGCGACGAACGACCGCTCCCCGGCGCCGGTCAGGATCACGACGCGCACGCCCTCGTCTTGCTTGATGTCGAGCATCGCGCGGCGCAGTTCGTCCAGCGTCTGGGTGTTCAGCGCGTTGAGCACCTTCGGACGGTTGATCGTCACGATCGCCGTCGCCTCGTCGCGCTCGATCAGAAGGTTCTCGAAGGCCATCAGAGCGGGAACGGATACATCAACCAGCCCAGCACCAGCGCCGAGGCCAGGAAGCCGCCGAACATCATCCCGCCCAGGCGCAGCTGCTCGTGCGTCTCGTCCTTGGCAATCACCGCGAAGACCAGCGAGACGAAGAACGCGAAGTTCGCCATCAGGAGGAGGTGGCTCCTCACTACTTTCTTCCCATCGCCACGTCGTAGGCGTCGATCACGACCAGCATGTTGAGCAGCCCGGCCACGATCAGAAACGCGTTGCCGTATTCGTAGGTGACCGCGCGGACGTCGCCGCCGCCGTATCCCAGCGCGCCGGCGATGAAATAGGTCGCGCCGATGCCGAGGTTCGCCAGCGCCGCGAGCCCGACCAGGGGATCGGCGAGCTCGAACGGAAACAGGCGTCCGCGGATGGCGACGCCGATCGCAAACATCAGCGGCAGCGCAACGAGAAAAATCAGCCCCTTCGACCGCCGGCCGAGCCACAAATGGCCGGCCCCCGGGATCGCCCACGACGCCAGGCACAGCAGAAACAACGTGCCCGATTGCGTCTCTTCGGCAGCAGTAACGCGCACGGTCGCTAGTTTACCTGATTCTCCGCGGCCGCCACGACCAGCCAGGCGACGGCGCAGCCGATGGGAGCGCCGGCCGCGGCGCGGATCGCATGCGCCGGCATGTCGCCGGTCGTCCATTCGTAGACCAGCGTGACCAGCGTCGGGGTCATCGCGAGCGCGAGGATCGTCCGCGGCCCCGGGGTTCGCGCTCGCGCGCCAACGGCGCCGGTGCGAGCCAGGCCCGCGATCGCACCGGCGACCGCGCCGAAGTAGATCCCGGCGCAGCGCGCGCAGACCGGCATCTGCGCGGTCCAGATGTGGTACGAGCGTTCGGGCAGCTGGTGACAGATCAGGCTGCCGATCCCGTAAACCGCCAGGATCAACGCGCTCGCGATCGGCGACGCGTGCGGCCGGCTCGCCAGCAGCGGCGTCACCACGAGCAGCCCGGCCCACGTCATGGTCGCCGCCACCAGCACCACCCGCAGCCGCGCGGCTGTCATGCCCCAGATCCACGGCGGTCAACGCAGAACTCGCAGAACACGCAGAAACACGTTTGCTCTGCGGGTTCCGCGAGCTCAGCGTTGATCGTCGTCTTGATGTCTGTGTTGACCGTCGTCCTCACACCCAGATGGTACACTCTTGCCACATGACCTCCCCGTCGCGCCGGCATCTCGCCGGCGTCGCGCTCGTCTCCGCCACGCTGCTGATGACCGAGCTGGCGTTGACGCGCATCTTCTCGGTGGTCATGTACTACCACTTCGCGTTCCTGGCGATCTCGATTGCGCTCTTCGGCGTCAGCGCCAGCGGCGTCTTCGCCTACCTGATGCGCGATCGGCTGGAGCGCTACACCACAGACGATCTGCTGTCATGGCAGTCGCTCGTCTACGCGATCGTCACCTTCGTCGCGCTGTTCTGGCTCGTCCGCCTTCGCGTCGGCCTGAGCTATTCGCCGCACAACCTGGCGCTGATGC
>DATASG010000285.1:0-2765 GCA_036269295.1 Vicinamibacterales bacterium
AAAGACGATCCTCGAACGCGTCGGACGGCTGCTCGATTCGCGCGGGTATCTGCTGCTGGGCGGTGCGGAAACAACGTCGAATCTCGATCCCTTCTTCGAGACCGCGACCCTCGACGGGGCCGTGTGCTTTCGCGCCAGGACGGAGCCACTCCCGGCGGCCGCCCCTGATGGTGCGCCTGCGGTCCACTGACAGGTGACCATGTTCAGTAGACCCGAGGCCTGGTATCGCCGGCTGTCGCTGACCCGCAAGTTGACGGCGATCGGCGTCGTGGCCGCGGCCGCGTCGCTGCTGATGGCCGGCGCGATGTTGCTCGCGTTCGACCTGACCGCCGAGTACAAGGACGAGGTCAGAGAGATTTCAATCGCCGCGAACATCGCCGGCGTCAACAGCGCCGCCGCCCTTGCCTTCGGCGATGCGCAGGCCGCCCGGGAGACGCTGTCGGCCCTGAGGGCGAATCGCCATGTCATCACCGCGGGAGTCCGCCTTCCGGACGGCCGGCTGCTGGCGCGATTCGATCGCGACGCCTCTCCCATGCACGCCGCGCCGGCGGCGCCGGCCAACGCAGGGCCGCACCAGGCGCTACAGCACCAGATCGATCTACGGGTCGGCGAGATGACCGTGACCGGGCCGATCGTGGTTCGCGAAGAGGGGATCGGCTCGGTATACGTGGTGTCCGATCTCGGCGAACTACGGACGCGGATTACGGAGTACCTGGCGAGCGTCGTGGTCATGGTGGGCGCGGGCGTGCTCCTGTCGCTGTTCTTGTCGCACAAGCTCCAACAGGTTATCTCGACGCCGCTGCTGCGGCTGACCGAGGTCACGCGCATCGTGACCAGCGACCACCAGTATCACGCTCGAGTGGAGAGCGGCAACGACGACGAGATCGGCCAGCTCATCCAACGGTTCAACGAGATGTTGAGCGAGATCGAGCGGCGCGACACGCAGCTGGTGCTGCAGCAGGACGGTCTGGAGAAGACCGTCGACGCGCGCACTGCCGAGCTGCGCTCGACAAACGAGGAGCTGATTGCGGCGCGGGACAAGGCGATGGAGGCCAGCCGCGCCAAGAGCGAGTTCCTCGCCAACATGAGCCACGAGATTCGCACGCCGATGAACGGGATCATCGGCATGACCGACCTCGTCCTCGACAGCGAGCTGACCCCGGACCAGCGCGACGGCCTGACGACGGTGCGAACCTCGGCCGACACGCTGCTGGCGATCCTCAACGACATCCTCGACTTCTCGAAGATCGAATCGCGCAAGCTCGAGCTCGAGGCCGTCACCTTCTCGCCCCGATCGGTGATCGGCGACGCGCTCAAGCCATTCGCCCTGCGCGCGCATCAGCAGGGGCTCGAGCTGATCTGCGACATCGACGCCGACGTCCCGTCAGGCGTGATCGGCGATCCGACGCGGCTGCAGCAGGTTCTGGCCAACCTGGTGGCCAACGCCCTGAAGTTCACCGAGCGCGGCCACATCGTGGTCGCGGTCCGCGAGGATTCGCGCGCCGAGGGAAGCACGAGGCTGCACGTCAGCGTCACCGACACCGGGATCGGCATCCCGCCGGAAAAACACGACGCCATCTTCGAAGCGTTCCGCCAGGCCGACGGATCGACCACGCGGCGCTTTGGCGGCACCGGCCTGGGCCTGACCATCTCGGCCACGCTGGTGCGGCTGATGGGTGGACGGATCTGGGTCGAGAGCACGCCGGACGCGGGCAGCACGTTCCATTTCACCGTGGCGCTCGACGTCGCCGACGTCCCCGAGGCTCTGGCGCTGAACCCTGTGCCGCCCCACCTCAAGGTGCTCATCGTCGACGACAACGACGTGAACCGCCGCATCCTGTCGGAACAGGTCACGCGCTGGGGCATGGCGGCGACCGCGGTCGGAAGCGGACCGGCCGCGATGGCGGCGATGACTGCAGCGGTGCGGGAGACGCGCGCCTTCGACCTCGTGCTGCTGGACGCGAACATGCCGGGGATGGACGGCTTCGCGGTGGCCGGGGCGATCGCCGCCGACGCGACGCTCGCCGGCGCCACGGTCATGATGCTGACCTCGTCGGGGGAGTTCGGCGATCAGTCGCGGTGCAACGAGCTCGGCATCGCCGTCTACTTGACCAAGCCGGTCTACTCGGCGGACCTGCTCGCGGCAATCGAACGCGCGATCGGTTCCAGGCCGGTCCCTGCCCCACCGGCGATGATATCAGGGGCCAAGGCGGCACCGATGGCCATGGCTCCGGGAGGCACGCTGGTCCGGGTCCTGCTGGTCGAAGACAACGTGGTCAACCAGCGCGTTGCCGCGGGGCTGCTGCGACGGCGCGGCCATGCGGTCACCATCGCCGCGCACGGTGGTGAAGCGCTGGCGCGGCTCGAAGGCGAAAGCTTCGACGTGGTCCTGATGGACGTCCAGATGCCGGTGATGGGCGGCCTCGACGCAACCAGAGCCATCCGCGCGCGGGAACACGTCTCCGGCGGCCATCTGCGCATCATCGCCATGACCGCCCACGCGCTGGCCGGCGATCGCGAGCGCTGCCTCGAAGCCGGCATGGACGGCTACCTGTCGAAGCCGATCAATCCGCAGATGCTCTTCACCGTGGTTGAACACCCAGGCGGCGCAACCTCCCCGCCAGGCGTCGAGCCGGGTCCGATGGCGTCGGGACGAAGAACCTTCGACCCGGAGGCATTGCTGGACCGGCTCTGTGGCGACGAGGCGCTGATGAGCGACGTCATCGCGGTGTTCCTCGAGGATTGCCCCGGGCGCCTGGCCGCGA
>DATASG010000286.1:0-1934 GCA_036269295.1 Vicinamibacterales bacterium
CGAACGGCGGCCGGCCGGTTCTACAACCTGCTGAAAACACCGTCGCAGCCCCTGCTGGTGATTGGGAATGAAGGCTTGTTGAAGGATCTGAGCTCGGCGATGCGGCCGCGGCGGCGGAAACTCGCCAGAATCAAACTCTGATTCAAGGCAAGCCGCGATCGATTCCCACATCTAGTGGCAACTCTCGGACAATCGTGAGCGCTGATGTAGGGGAGAGCCAGAATCCCGTCAGCGGATCGGGAAGATCTTATCGACCTCATCCGCCGGACGCGGAATGACGTGGACGCCGACCAGCTCACCGACCTTGCGCGCGGCGGCGGCGCCGGCGTCGGTTGCCGCCTTCACCGAGCCGACATCGCCGCGGACGATCGCCGTGACCAGGCCGGCGTCGACCTTCTGCCAGCCGACGAACACGACGTTGGCGGTCTTCACCATCGCATCGGCGGCTTCGATCATGCCGATCAGGCCGCGGGTCTCGACCATGCCGAGGGCGTCGCTGATGTCGACACGTTTGTCTTTGCCGTCCCGGTCGCGATCCTTGTCAGCCATGTGCTACTGGATTCTACCCCGGGCCGCGACCGTCAGCGTCTCAATTACCTGGTCGCCGTCCACCAGCCGGACCGCGTCCACCAGATTCGAGACGACGCAGGAATGGTTCGGCACCACGCGGACGCGGTCGCCCGGCTCGAGCCGAGTGGCGCCGGTGACGCGCACCGTCGCGTGCTCCTCGGAAAGCCGTTCGATCGTCAGCGTCTCGTCGATCTCGCGCGCGTAGTCGAGCGCGTCCGAGTCGCCGGCCAGCACCGCGCCATAGCCGGCGGCCGGCGAGATGCCGCGCGCCTGATCGTTGGTCAGCGTCTTGCTGCCGCAGTCGAGCACGATCCGCCCCGGGTGCTTCGAGACCACGGTGGCGAGCACGGTCAGCGCGCAATCGTCGAGCGAGGCGGCGCCGAGCGCCACTTGCGTGCGATCGAAGTACACGTAGTTGCCGGGCCGCAACTCGGTCACGCCGTTCTGGCCGGCGCTGAAGCGCAGCGTCGGCGTTGCCCCGACCGAGATCTCCTCCAGGGCGATCCCCGACGCTGACGCGCGCTGGCGCAGGTCGGCGAGCAGCGCCGCCTCGTCGCCCGCGATCCCGCGAAGCTCCTCCTCCGATGCGGCGTGATAGGCGTGCCCCGCATGGCTCAGCAGACCGCGCAGTGCCAGGCCTGGCAGCGACGCGATCGTGGTGATGAAGCCGAGCGGATCGGCGTGCGGATCGATGCCGCAGCGGTGAAAGCCGACGTCGACCTTGATCAGCACCTCGAGCGTGCGCCCCGCGCGCCGCATCGCCTCCGACCAGCCGTGCGCGACCGCGGGATGGTCGACGATGATCGAGATCGTGGCGCGATCCATCAAGGCCAGAAGCCGCGGCGCGTTGGCCGGGTTCACCGGGTAGGGCAGGCGGATGTTCTGAACGCCGGCGTCCGCGAACACCTCGGCTTCGCCGATTTTCGCGCAGGCGATTCCCACTGCGCCGGCGTCCAGCTGCCAGCGGGCCACGGCAGGCGACTTGTGAGTCTTGGCATGCGGCCGGAGCTGGACGCCCGCGTCGGTTGCCAGCGCCTGCACCCGCGCGATGTTGTTCATCGCCCGAGTGTGATCGATGAGGACCTGAGGGGTGGGAAGATCGGATAAGTGCATTTGCGGAATTGGTGAGTTCGTGAATTGGTGAATTGGTGAATCAATCTACCAGCAATTCACCAACTCACCAACTCACCAACTCGCCAATTCTCTATGCGAACAGTCCCGGGAATCGCGCTTCGCTGATCTGGTACCCGGGAAACACCCGGCGCGGGTCTCGCAGAGCGAGGTGTCTGGTGATGACTTCGCCGAACACGTCGCGGAAATCGGTCGTGACCGCGAGGTCGCGGCCGTCGTAGCGCTTTTCGACG
>DATASG010000287.1:0-6159 GCA_036269295.1 Vicinamibacterales bacterium
TTCACGACCGTGGCCGTGTTGTCGCTGGCCCTGGGCATCGGCGCCAACACCGCCATCTTCACGGTTATCAACGCCGTCTTCCTGCACCCGCTCGCGATCGAAGACCCGACCCACGTCGTCGAGATGTTCACGCGGGACACCAAGACCGTGCAGGCGGCGAACTTCACGCTGACCCCGACCTCTTACCAGAACTACGAGGATTACCGCGATCAGAGCAAGGTGTTCACGGGCCTCGCCGGCTACTTCCCGTTTGGGCTGCAGTGGACGAGGAACGGCGAGACGCAGGGCTTGCCGGCGATGATGACCAGCGCCAACTACTTCGAGGTGCTTGGCATCAAGCCGTTCCGCGGACGCCTGTTCAGACCCGACGAGGGCCGTACTCTGGGCGCGGACGCCGTCGCCGTCCTCAGCCACAGCCTGTGGATCAGAGAGTTCGGATCCGACCCGAACCTGATCGGCCAGACGCTGACGCTGAACGGTATGCCGTTCACCGTCATCGGCATTACGCCGCCGGGCTTCAAAGGTACGTTCTCGCTGGCCGGTCCGGACCGCGTCTGGGTACCGCTCAGCATGCGTGAGCAGTTGACGAGCGGACAGCTGCGCACGCTGATACCCAACCGCCGCTTCCGCTGGATCAATATGATCGGCCGGCTGAAGCCCGGCGTCCCGTTCAAGCAGGCGGACGCGGCCATGAAGACGATCGCCGCTGCGCTCGAAAAACAGTTTCCAACCGCGAACGACGGCCGCACGCTGGACATGGCCCTCGAGTCGGACGCCGCGCTCGGCATCAACGGCCGCGGTCAGCTGGTGCTCGCCGGCAGCGTGATGATGGCGGTGGTCGGCGTCGTGCTCCTGATCGCGTGCGTGAACCTCGCCAACCTGCTGCTGGCGCAGTCGGCGACGCGCGAAAGGGAGATGAGCATCCGCTCGGCGATGGGCGCGGGGCGTGGCCGGATCGTGCGGCAGTTGCTGACCGAGAGCGTGCTGCTCGCGGTGCTCGGCGGCACGGCCGGCATGGTCGTCGCTTACTGGGGGCGCAGCGCCCTGTGGTCGTACCGGCCGCCGTTCCTCGGCAACGCCTCCATCGACCTGAGCTTCGAGCCGCGCGTGCTGCTGTTCACGGCCGGCATGTCGGTTCTCACCGGCCTCCTCTTCGGGCTGGTACCCGCGATTCACGTCTCTCGCGCGAACCTGAACGACACCCTGAAGGCCGGACGTACCGGAGCGTCGAGCGTTGGCAGCAACCGCATCCGCAGCGCGCTGGTCATGTCGGAGATCGGCCTCGCCACCGTGGCCCTGATCGGCGCCGGGCTGTTCGTGCGCAGCATGCAGGCGGCGCAGCGGATGGATCTCGGCTTCGACTCTCAGCACATCGGCTTCATCGCTTTGAACCCTGGTCAACAGCGGTACGACCAGGCGCGCGGTCAGCAGTTCTACCTCGACGCCATGGCCAAGGCGCGCGCGGTGCCGGGGGTGGAAGCGGCGACGGTCGCGTCGGCGCCGCCGCTGCAAGGCGGACTCCTGCTCACGGTATTCCCTGAAGGCGAGGCGCAGAACCCCAACTACCGCGGATCGCTGGTGCAGTTCAACGACATCGCGCCCGGCTACTTCGAGACCCTGCGCATCCCGTTCCGCAAGGGACGCGACTTCACCGAGTTCGACCGCGATCAGTCGAACTTGGTGGCGGTCGTGAACGAGGCGCTGGCGCGGCGGCTCTGGCCGGGCCAGGACGCGCTGAGCAAGCGCTTCACGATCGTGCAGGACAGCAGGCTCATCGAGATCGTCGGCATCGTCGCGACCTCGGTCGCCAACGCAGTGGGAGAGGATCCGACTCCGGTGATCTACCGGCCGCTGCAGCAGGACTACTCGGCCGGCGTATCGCTGTTGGTGCGGACCAAAGGCGACCCGGAGCCTCTCCTCGGCGCTGTGCGCGATCAGGTGCAGACGCTCGACCGCAACATACCGCTGCGCGGCACCGGCACGGTGCAGCAGAACATCGAGGCGGGTCTATGGGCGCCGCGCATGGGAGCAGCGCTGCTCAGCATCTTCGGCGGCCTGGCGCTCCTGCTCGCGATGATCGGCGTCTACGGCGTGATGTCGTACTCGGTGGCACAGCGCGCCCAGGAGCTCGGCATCCGGATGGCGCTGGGCGCCCAGGCGAGTGACGTCCTTTTGCTGGTGCTGAGGCAGGGGGTCGCGCTCGCGGCCGGCGGCACCGCCCTCGGTGTGCTGTTGGCGCTGCTCCTCGGCCAGGTCGTCAGTACCCTGTTGTTCGGCATCAGCGGCCGCGATCCGCTCACGCTGGCCGGTGTCAGCCTGATCCTGACCACGATCGCTCTGCTCGCCTGCTACATCCCCGCGCGCCGTGCCGCGCGTGTCGATCCGTTGATCGCTCTGCGCTACGAGTAGTCGTCAGCGCGTAAAGATCGACTTGGCGAGCATCGCGTGCACACCCTTGGTGCCGTCGACCAGTTGGGTGACGTGCAGATCCGCGGCGACCGAACAGAGGATGTACGCCTCGTCGCGGTTCATCTTCTTCTCGCTGACCAGGAACTCGATCATCTCCTTCACCGCCAGCTTCGCGGCTTCGTCGAGGTCGGTGTGCAGCCCCATCGCGATGTAGTGCGTCGGCGTCTCGGCGCGCGGCCATTTCAACGCCATGCCCTTACGCACGCTGATCTGAACCGTGCCCCGCAGCGAGGTCTCGAGCGCGGTGAGGGTCGCTTCACCGTCCCCCTGCAGCGCGTGTCCGTCGCCGAATGAGATCAGCCCGCCCGGCACCGCGACCGGAATGTAGAGCGTCGATCCGGCGACCAGTTCCTTGTTGTCCAGATTGCCGGCGTGCGGACCGGGCGGTCCGCTCGAAATGCGGCCGACCAGCGGGTTCGGTGCGACGCCGATCGATCCGAAGAACGGCGCCAGCTTCAGCGTGATGCCGGGTGCGAACGCCGCCGTGCCCGCCCGCTCGTCGAAGCGCACCAGATGAAACCTCACGTACGGGAATTCGTCGGGAAGCGTTCCGCCGCCGGGAATGAATCCGCTGACGCCGTACGGGTGCAGAAACTCGAACCCGGCGATCTTCACCTCCAGCACATCTCCCGGCTACGCCGCCTCGACGAAGATCGGCCCGGTCATTGGGTGCGCCCCCGGGCCGCGTTCGGTGATCGTCCGTTCGACCAGCTTCAGCGTCTCCGGGATCTCGTCCTCCTTGACCCCCGCCGCCCTCAGCCGCTGCAACCCGCGCGCGATCATCGTCTCGATCCGGACCGTGTCGCCGGACGCGATCCGCAGCACCGGCTTCACCGACGCGTCGTAGTAACCCCAGTGCACGTTCTGCGGCAGCAGCTTGAGGTCGTGCGTACGCGCCTGCGCAGACGCGAGAGCGGCGGTCAGCGCCAGCGCGCCGCCGAAAACCGACGCCAGCGGTCTGGTCATCGTGACGGTTCCAGTGCCTGATACACCAGCGTCGGGAACTTGCGCCCGAGGTCAGTCGTGTTGGGGAGAATCTGCACCATGAAGACGATGACCAGATGCGCTTCGGGATCGACACGGTAGGTCGAGCTGTAGGCGCCCGACCACCCGTAGGCGCCGGCCGAGTCCAGCCCGTTGGCGCCGTAGCGATCCGTCGTCTCGAAGCCCAGTCCGAAGCCCAGGCCGCTGGTGGAGTGCAGCGTTCCGACCTGGTTCGTCGTCATCAGCGCGACGGTGCGCGGCGACAGAATCCGGACGCCGTCGATCGCGCCGCCGCGACGGATCATTTCCAGGAAGCGGGCGTAATCGCGCGCCGTCGACGTCAGGCCGGCGCCGCCCGCAAAGCTCTTGCGCGGGCCGTCGACGTAGGCGCCTTGTCCGCGCGCGCCGTCCGGCGCCCGCTTGACCGTTCCGTCCGGCGCTCCGGTGTAGACCGCCGCCAGCCGCGCGCGCTGCGCCGGCGCCAGGAAAAACTGCGTGTCCTTCATCCCGAGCGGATCGGTGATCCGCGTCTTGACGAACGCATCGAGCGGCGTGCCGCTCGCTTTCTCGACGATGCAGCCGAGGATGTCGGTGTTGTAGCCGTAAACCCACGCCTCGCCCGGCTGGGCCACGAACGGCAGCGTCCCGAGCCGGTCCATCGTGACGCAGATCGGTTCGTCCTTGTCGGCGGTGAACCAGCCAAAGCCGGCGGCAGGACCGAGCCCCTTCGCTTCGTACATCGCCGCGACGATCGGATCGGTGCCGTAGGAGATCCCCGCGGTGTGGGTCAGCAGATCGCGGATCGTGATCGGACGTTTCGCCGGCACGATGTCGACCCTCGCCCCGTTGCCGACCGCGACCTTCGAGTTCGCGAACGAGGGAATGTAGCGGCTGACCGGGTCGGTCAGGCTCAGCTTCCCCTCTTCCATCAGCGAGAGGATCGCGACGCTGGTGAGCGCCTTGGTCTGCGAGGCGATGCGGAAGATGGCGTCGGGCGTCATCTTGGTGCCCGCTTCCTTGTCCGCCCAGCCCGCCGCTCGTTCGTACACGACCTTGCCGTCTTGCAGCACGAGACCGACGGCGCCGCCAATGCGGTTCTCGTCGACGTACTGCTGGAAGACGGTGTCGATGCGCGCCAGCCGTTCGGGGGAAAACGTGCCGGGCCCGGCCGCTGGCGCCAGGGCGATTGCAACCGCGAGAACCGCTGAAGACAGTGTTCGCATGCGCCAAATGGTAGGCTGTGGCCATGAACCGAGCAAGGGTTCCCTGGTACTTGTGGTGCTCCGCGCTCGCGGTCACCTCCGCCTACGTCGGTGGTTATTGGGACATCTCGTGGCACCGATCGATCGGGCGCGACACCTTCTGGTCGGCGCCGCACATGGCTATTTACGCTTGTGGCATCCTGGCCGGCATCGCCTCCGGCTATCTGATTCTGACGACCACCTTCGGCCACGGCGGTCCGACCCAGGACGTCAGCGTCCGCATCTGGGGACTGCGGGGCCCGCTCGGCGCGTTCATTTCCGCGTGGGGGGGCGTCGCCATGCTGGCGTCGGCGCCGTTTGACAACTGGTGGCACAACGCCTACGGCCTCGACGTACGGATCATCTCCCCGCCGCACATGGTGTTGGCCGCCGGCTTTTTCGGCATCGAGATCGGTACCGTGATGCTGCTGCTGGCCTTCATGAACCGCGCCCGGCCGGAGTTGCGGCCGGCGCTGCAGCGCCTGTTTCTCTACGTCGGCGGAACGGTGCTATGTGAGTCGCTGTTGATCAAGCTCGAATACATCAGCCGATCCGATCAGCACAACGCCCTGTTCTACACCGTGGTCGGGATGGGCACGCCGTTCATCCTGGCCGCCTTGGCGATCGCGTCGGAGCGTCGCTGGGCGTGCACTATCATGACCGCGGTTTACACCGCGTTCGCGCTCGGCTTCCTCTGGATCCTGCCGCTGTTCCCCGCCGAGCCGAAGCTCGGGCCGGTGTACCGTCAGGTCACACATTTCATCCCGTGGGAGTTTCCGCTGCTGCTGCTGGTGCCGGCCTTCGTCACCGACCTGATCCTGCAGCGGACCGGCGGTTGGCGGCCGGCGCTGCGCGCCGCCGTCGCCGGGCTGGCGTTCTTCGCCGTCTTCCTCGCCGTGCAGTGGCCGTTTGCCAACTTCCTGCAGTCGCCGCTGGCACGCAACTGGTTCTTCGGCACGATGAATCTCGACTTCAGCACGCGACCGAATGCGCCCCTGGCCCAGTACGTGTTCTTCTATCGGGAAGACACCGCGGCGCAATTCTGGCGCGGCCTGCTGATCGCCGCGGTGATGTCGTACGTGATGACCTGGATGGGGCTGCACGCCGGCCGCGCGATGCGGCGAGTGCGCCGGTGAGAAAGAGCCGGCCGCGGACGCGGCGGATGCCGTCTCTCTTCCGCGATCTCGGCGGTTTCCTCTGGACCATGATCGTGGTCGTGGCCGCGCTGCAGCCGCGCGCCTTCGCCCACGTCGGCAGCCCGGACGTGTTCCTCGAAGGGCAGGCGGGTGCTTACCGCTTGCTCGTCACCGTGCGGCCGCCGCACGCGATCCCCGGCGTCGCCGACGTCGACATCCTGACGACGAGCGACGGTGTTCACGACTTGCGGATCGTCCCGCTGCCGCTCACGGGACCGGGGGCGCAGTTCGCGCCGGTCGCGGACCGCGCGGTGCGATCCGCCGAGGAT
>DATASG010000288.1:0-5504 GCA_036269295.1 Vicinamibacterales bacterium
ACCGAGCATGAACCGCGTGCGAAGCGGCGACCTGCCGTGGACCAGGCTGGACGCTCTGCATCGCATGACCCTCGACAAGATCCTGGTCGACTTCTCGTTCGGCGGGCTGAGCGAGGAAGAGAAAGCGTCGCTGAATCACGCGTGGCACCGCCTGACGCCGTGGCCCGACGCCGTCGCCGGCCTGCTCCGGCTGAAGAAGAGGTTCATCATCGCGCCGCTGTCGAACGGCAACATCTCCCTGATGACCGATCTGGCCAAGCACGCCGGTCTGCCGTGGGATGTGATCCTCGGCGCCGAGCTCGTGCGCCACTACAAGCCGGACCGCGAGGTCTATCAGTCAGCGGCGGACATCCTTGATCTGAAACCGGGCGACGTGATGATGGTCGCGGCGCACCTCGGCGATCTGCGCGCTGCGAAACAGGTCGGGCTGCGAACCGCGTTCGTGTCGAGGCCGAACGAGTTCGGGCCGAACGGCAAGCCGGATCTGAAAGGCGACGCGTCGGTGGATCTGTCGGCGACCGATTTCAACCATCTCGCGCGCCAGCTCGGCGCCTGAACTCACGGACGAAGAGGACCCGCCGGGCAGTTGCTTTTATTCCTGTCGCAGCGAGACGGCTGGGTCGACGCGGGTCGCGCGCCAGGCTGGCAGCGCGCAGGCGAGTAGCGCCGCCGCCGCCAGGACCCCGGCGGACCCGGCGAACGTCACCGGATCGGTCGGCCGTACCGCAAACAACAGCGAGCCGAGGAGCCGCGTCAGCGCCGCCGCCGCGACCAGGCCGATCGCGACGCCGGCCGCCGTCATCTTCAGCGCGTCGCTGAGCACCAGCCGCAACACATCATGCGCTCGCGCCCCCAGCGCCATGCGGATCCCGAACTCCCGCGCCCGCTGACCCACCGAGACGGCCAGCACGCCGGAGATACCGACCGCGGCGAGCGCCAGCGCCAGCAGCGCGAAGACGCCGACCAGCTCGGCGCGGAATCGTGGCTGCGACGTTGCTTCCGCCGCGACCTCCGCCATGGTCCGGATGCGTGTCAGCGGCTGATCCTTGTCGACGCGCGCAACGGCGGCTTTCACCGCGGCGAGAAATGTCATCGGCTCACCCGCGGTCTGCACCGCCAGCGACGCGGAGAACCACGGGTTCTGTGAGATGGGCACGTAGATTTCCACGGCGCGCTCCTTCTCACCCGGTTGCTCGGCGACCTGTCGCACCACGCCGACGATCGCGCGCGGCACGAGCGCGGACGCGCCGCTTATCGCCATGTTCTGCACGCCGACGACCAGCCCGATCGGCTCGCGTCCGTTGAGGAATCGCCGCACGAACTCCTGGTTGACGACGCACACCGCGCTCGCCTGCGCGGTATCGTGCTCACTGAACGGCCGGCCGCGGATGACGTCGATCCCGAGCGTCCGGAAATAGCCCGAGCCGACGATCTGGTAGTGCGCGGAGGGCATGTGCGCCTGCTCGACCGGCGGATCCCCCTCGATGACGAAGCCCTGGCCGATGTCCCAACCGTCGAGCGGCAGGCTGCCGCCAAACGCCACGCTCTTCACACCCGGAATCGCCGACAGCTCACGCTCCGCGGCCTGATAGAACGCGAGCAGCTTCTCGGTGCTCGCGTAGCGGTTCAGCGGCAGGCCCAGCTGCATCGTCAGCACCCCCTCGGCCTTGAAGCCCGGATCGATGCCGTTCAACGCGATCAACGTCCGGACCAGCAGGCCGGCGCCCGCCAGCAGCAGTACCGCCGCCGCAACCTCGCCGACCACGAGCGCCGCGCGCAGACCGCCGGCGCCCATGGTCGATCCACGATCGCCCGCGCTCGTCATCTCTGCGAGCGGCGCGGATGACGCCTGCCACGCCGGCACCATGCCGGAGAGCAGCGCTGTCGCGATCGTGAGCAACGCGGCGACCAGCGCGACCCGCGCATCGAAGGCGATGACAATCGCCTGCGGCAGCGTGCCTCGCGGAATCAGCGATGGCGCGACCCGTACCGTCGCCCATGCCAGCGCCAGGCCGCCGGCGCCCCCGATGGCGGCGAGCAGCAAGCTTTCTGTCAGCAGCTGCTGAACGATGCGCGTCCGACTTCCGCCGAGCGCCGCGCGCACTGCGATCTCACGCGAACGGCTGAGACCGCGCGCCAGTAGCAGGTTGGCGACGTTGGCGCACGCCATCAGCAGCACGAACGACACCACTCCCGCGAGCACCAGCGACGTCGTCCGCAGCTCCGGCCCGACGATCGCGCCGCGGAGCGGTTCGATGGTGACGCCCCAACCCTTGTTGGTGTCGGGCGCGATCGACGCGATGCGCTCGGCGACTCCCGCCATGTCGGCCCGGGCACTCTCGAGGGTCGCGCCTGGCTTCAGCCGGCCGACGATCTGCATGTAGTGCTGGCGCCGCTGCTCGGGACTGCGCCGCACCGAGAACAACGTCCACATGTCGGCGGGGAACAGAATCTGGAACGACGCCGGCACGACGCCGATGACGGTGTAGGGCTCGCCGTCGAGCGTCAGGCCGCGCCCCAGGATCGAGGGGTCGCCGCCGAATCGCGTCCGCCACATACGCTCGCTGAGGACCACGACCGACCGGCGGCTCGCCGCGTCCTGTGCCGAGAATGTGACGCCGATCGTCGGACGGATGCCCAGCACGTCGAAGAACTGCCACGTGACCGCCTGGCCGGGAATCCGCTCCGCCTCCCCGCCGCTCCCGGTCAGGGTGCGCCCGCCGCCGGCGATCGCGGCGATCGAGGCAAACTCCTGCTGCTGCTCGCTCCAGTCGAGAAAGTTGAGAGGCGAGACGCGGTTGTGCGCGAAGCGCGGCGACCGCTCCCAGAGCATGACGAGTCGATCGGGCTGCGTGAAGGGGAGTGGGCGGAGAAGCGCGGCGTCCACGAGCGTGAACATCGCGCTGTTGGCACCGATGCCGGCCGCAAGCACCACCACGGCGACGGCGGTGAAACCAGGGGAGCGCCGGAGCCCGCGCGCGGCGTAGCGAAGGTCGCGCCAGATCGACATGCCGCTTAGACGGCACGGGAGTGGTCAGGTTAGTGCAGGGTGACCTTCTCGGACTCGAATCCGTCGAGCTGCCACCCGGCGTCCAGAAGGGTCCGCTCGATCATCGCGTGCCGCTGAAACGCGGTCAGCGCATCGTCGAACCGCTCGACCGACGCTCCCGTCGGATTCCAGTCAGCGGGTGCCCGCAATTCGTACTCGCGGTCCTCGCCGGTAAGCGCCAGCTCGCAGACCACCGCGTCTTCGTCGCGCCGAAAGGTCCAGCGAAGGACCCTGATGTGCCGGTAGTTCCGTCGGCTGCGATCGACGGCTGGCACGCGAGTCTCGCCTGGCATAACGCCGGTCACATGAGCCATGGCTGCCTGCTCGCAATTGTGATGCCAGCGCCGCCGGATCCCGAGGTGTGTCGCTATCTACCAGCGGGAGAATCGGGGTCTGAACCCGCGCGCGCCGCCCGCGGCGGGTCGAGGAGCGCAGCGGCGCGATCGAGAGCGGACACAAGATGTGATACCTGCGCTGCGAGTTGCTTGCTCTCGCGAGCATCCAGTGCCTCCGTGACGCCGGGCAGGACCTCCGCGGCATAGGTTGGTTTGGGCGCGAAGATCAGGTGGCGGTACCACGGGCGGCCCGGAAGGCCGGCGGCGTCGAGGAACGCGCGCTCGGTTTTCATCAGCGTGTCGTCGAGCTTGGCGGCGGCCCGCCGGTCTGGCGCGTCGGACGAGAGCAGCGCCTCGATGCGCGCCCCGGCCGCCGCGGCGGCGGCGGCGAATCGATCGGATGCGGCAATCAGCGGCCGGAGCGCCTCCTGCTGCGTTCGATCCGCTGCGTTCATCGCGTCCCCGACGAACTCGCGCACGCGCGTGGCGGTGTCGCGGTAGTCGAGCGGCACGACGTCGGCGTTCGCGAGGCGCAGCGCCATCACGCCCCAGGCGCGCGTCATCGCGGCGTGGCGGACGAAACCCGGGTCGCCGAATTTCTGCACCCAGAGATGGGTGTCGTAAACGGAGTGGTAGACCCCGTACGGGCCGGTGAACGTCAGGTCTGCGATCGGCACGCCGAGAAAGTTCAGGAACACGGTGTAGTCCGATCCGCTGCCGAGGCGATTGCCGACGATTGCCGCGTCACTCTCTTTGAGGCCGAGCACATCGCGGGCGGCCTGCGTCACCAGCCGGTTCAACGATGGGACCGCCATCGCCTTGAAGTCTGGGCCTGAGGCAGCGCTGTCGACGTTCAGATACGCGACGGCATGATCGCTGAGCTCTTGCGCGTGCTGCTCGCCCCATTCCGTGGATGAGGTCAGCGAGAACTCCTCGGCGTCCCAGTTCGCGAACACGATCGTCCGCTTTGGACGTGCGCCCTGCTTCGCCATCGTGCCCAGCGAGCGCGCCAGCTCCATCAGCGAGGCCGTTCCGCTCGACGGATCGACGCCCCCGTACACCCAGGCGTCGCGGTGATTGCCGACGAGCACAAGCTGACTCGGCAACTCCGTGCCGGTGATGCGGCCGGTGACGGTCCAGATCGGCCGTATCTTGTCGTCGTTCTGCACCTTCAGGTGGACCACGGCCGGACCTGCGCCGACGCGATACGTGATCTTGGATCTCGAAAGGTCGGAGTTTAGAGTCGGAGTTGAAAGTCGGAGTTTGATACCGGAGTTTTGAGTTGGTGGAATCCCGCCTTGCCACATGGACGGTGCGACTGGTCCCTGTAAAGCCTCGAGCAGCGGACGCGCGTCGTGCCACGACAGCGGCAGGCTGATGATTCTTGGCAGCGAAACCGCGTCCGCCGGCTTGATCCGGGGCGCACCGGGAACGGATGCCCAGCCGGGGGTCAGCGGATCGCCGGGAACGAGGAAGTCGTAGACGATGCCGCCCCGCTGAATGTGGGTCTCGGGGCCCCAGGGCCCGTTCGGGTAGGTCGGGCCTTTCTTGAAGCCGTCATCGGCAGGGTCGGAGTAGATCAGGATGCCGGCGGCGCCGCGCTCCTGGGCGGTCAGGGCCTTGAAACCTCGATAGCTGTACGGCACCGAATAGCGGACCAGGACGATCTTGCCCTTGACGTTCACGCCGTGCTGCGCGAGCCAATCGTAGTCGTCTGGATTCCCGCTGCCGGCATAGACGAGGGGCGCGGTGATCTCCCCCGAGGCAGAGTAGGCGTGATAGGCGTTGCCGGCCTCCCGCGCCGAAAATGGGTCGCCGTCGATGGCCTCCTCCCTGAGCGCCGCCCGCCACGGCAAGGGCGCGACCATCTCCAACTGCACGGCCGTGGCGTACGGGAGCAGCACCTGGTGCTCGACGATCTCCACCTGCTCGAGGCCGTCCGCACGCCAGCGATCGCGGATCCATTCGGCGAGCACGCGATCGCGCGCCGAGCCGGCGATATGTGGATCGGCGGTCAGGAACGCGTGGGCATCGCGCGTCCGCGCGGCAGAGGGGAGTAACTGGAACCGATATTCCAGCCGGCGCTGGGACGCGGACGAGCGCGTCGTAAAGCCAAAGAC
>DATASG010000289.1:0-3086 GCA_036269295.1 Vicinamibacterales bacterium
CAGGTCGCTGGCCATCGGCTTCCCCACCGTGGCGGTATCGCCGGTGAAGTCGAGCAGGTCGTCCACCAGCTGAAACGCCATGCCGAGGTTGAAGCCGTACTCCTTGAGCGCCTGCTCCTGCTCGCTCGAGACCTTGCCGAGCATGCCGCCGATCTGCGCGCAGCCGCCGAACAGATACGCCGTCTTCCGGCGCATGATGTCGAAGTGCTCGTCTTCGGTGATGCCGGCGTCGCCGTTCTTGGTCAACTGGTACAGCTCGCCCTCGATCATGTGCAGCGTCACATCGCACAGGTTCCGGATGATCTCGAGCTCGTCGTGGGTGAGCGCCATCGCCATCGACTTGATGTACAGGTAGTCGCCCAGGAGCACGGTGATGTCGTTGCCCCAGCGCGAGTGCACCGCCAGGCGGCCGCGGCGCAGGTCAGCGTCGTCGATGATGTCGTCGTGCACCAGGGTCGCGGTATGGATGAACTCGACGACCGCGGCGTAAAGGATCGACCGGTCGCCAGCGTAGCCGACCAGCCGCGAGGCCATCAGCAGCACCGCCGGCCGGATGCGCTTGCCGCCGCTGGTCCGGATGTACTGGCCGATTTGCGGAATCAGCGCGACTTTCGACTGCACGTGACGCGCGAATTCCTCGTCGACTTTCTGAAGGTCGGCGCGGATCGGCTCGAAGATCTGCGACAGGGCGAGTGACGATTTTTCCACGCGTTTTACGTTCAAAACTTTATCACGGCCTGAACAAGGTGTGGAAATTCGCGGCCGTCTGCCGGGCCAGGTCACCGGCCGACGCCTGGTGCATCTCCGCCAGCGCATCGACGACGCGAGTCACGTAGGCCGGCTCGTTGCGCTTGCCGCGGTAGGGCACCGGCGCCAGGAACGGGCTGTCCGTTTCGGTCAGGAGGCGATCCCGCGGCACGCTGCGGACCGTTTCGCGGAGATCTCCGGCCTTCGGAAAGGTCAGGATCCCGGCCAGCGAGATGTAGAAGCCGAGCGCCAGCCCGGCATCGCGAAGCGGCGCCGTCCCTGTGAAGCAGTGCAGGACTCCGCGCAGCCGTCCCTCGCCTTCCTGGCGGAGAATCGCCACCGTATCCTCGTCCGCCTCGCGGGTATGGATCACGACCGGACGATCGAGCTCGAGCGCGGCGTGAATCTGGGCGCGGAGGACCGCTTGCTGCACGTCGCGCGGCGAGTAGTCGTAGTGATAGTCGAGCCCGATCTCGCCGATCGCCCGCGCCGTCGGCGTCGCGGCGAACTGCGTGCGCACCATCGTCCCCGCGCGCTGGGGATCGTCGGCAAACTGATGCGCGTGGTGGGGGTGAACGCCGATCGCACAGCTGACCCCGGGCCAGAGCTGCTCGACACGCGCCGCCTGCGCCGCCTCCTTCTCGTTGCCAGCTTCGAGGATGACCATCACTCGCTCGAGACCGGCGTCCTGAGCGCGCCGAATCACCTCCTCGAGGTCGGCGGCAAAGGTCTCGTCGGCCAGATGACAATGCGAATCGATCATCTTGGTCTTTCGACCCTGGTTCCTGGCCATTGGTCCCGGGTCTGGCCTCGATCGCGGTGTTCGAAGGCCTGGAACGCCGCCTCGAGGTCAGTGACCAGACGCGCTTTCGTGGCCGCTTCGGCGAAGCTGTACTCGATCGAGCTCCGCACCATCCGCTTCAAGGTGCGGTAGTCCAACCCGTGCTCCTCGACCGCCTTGCGGTACTCGAGCGTCAAGCTCGACCGCGACACCCCCGGATCGTCGGTCACCAGCGCCACCGGCACCCCGTACTTCAAGTAGGTGCGCAGCGGATGACGGCTGCCTCTGATACCGAGGATCAGGTCGTTGCTGCTGAGCGCGATTTCAACCAGCACTTTCTTCGACGCCAGCTCGCGCAGCAGCGCCAGCGGATCGTCTTCGTAGATGACGCCGGCCCCGTGCCCGATGCGCGACGCGTGGCCCAGGCGGACCGATTCGCGGATGTGAAATCTGAGCGCTTCTGGCGGGACCAGCCCTTCGACCAGCTCGCCCGCGTGCAGCGTGATCTTCACGTTCGGATACTGGCCGTGCAGGTAGTCGAGCATCCCCATCTGCAGCAGGAAGTCGTGGACCGCCAACGGGTCGTCCTCCGGCTGGACGAGGTTCAGGCTCACCAGGCGCGGGTCGGAGGAGGCGATCTCGAAGCCGGCCAGCATCTGTCCGAACACCGACTGCGGCGTGTTCGCGCGCCCGACCTGGTAGATGTAGCGGAGGGTAACGCGGCAGCCGCCATCGGCCTGGATCGCGCCGCATTTCAAGAGCTCGCGCTGACGCGCCTCGGCCTGGTCGAGACGGCCGCGCGCCGCGCTGATCACGGCATCGCGAAAGCCGGCGGCAAGGAGCTTGTCGCGTTGCCGGGCAAAGTCGGGATCCCAGGGAGCCGCGGCGCCGCGCGCCGCACCGGCGCCGCCGTCCGGCGTCAGCATCAGCTCGAGGTAGCTGACGTGCTCTGCAGCAGCGCGCGCCGCGACCTCCGCGAGCATGTCGCCGGTCTTCGCCGAGGCCGGACCGAAGTGGCTGAACGTCGCGAAGAAGTGATCGTGACCGCTCTGCGTCGGGTCCCAGTGGCGCATCGACATCGCGTCGATCGCGCGACTGTAGACATCACCGTTCCGGACGACCTCCGACGCCGGCGGCCGCCCGCCGCCAGCGTCGCACGTCCCGCCGACGATCGACAGCGTCGCCGTCACAAGACACAGCCCATCGTCGGCCGCCCAGCGCAGATAGCTTTCGGCGTAGATGGCGCCGGACAGGTGGTTATGAAGGTCGCCGCCCTTGGGCATGTCCGCCAGGAACGCGAGCAGCAGCAACGGGTTATTGCGGATCGAGGCGAAGTACAGCGCCGTCGCGGCTTCGCCCGGCGCGGTAGCGGGGGCGGCGGCCACGGCGGCCACGGCGCATGCCGCGAGCACCAGCGCCGCGGCCCTCCGCCTCCGCTTCGCGATCATCGCACTCGCGTGCCGGGATCGGGCGGAACTTCGAACGATACGACGGTCGGCTTGCCGCCGTCGGGGCTCGCGGCCAGGACCATGCCGTTCGATTCGATCCCCATCAGCTT
>DATASG010000290.1:0-8105 GCA_036269295.1 Vicinamibacterales bacterium
CGCGGCCTCGAGCGACGCGCGTCCGGGCGAGGCGATCGGGCCAGGCGGCAAGCCGGGATAACGATAGGTGTTGTAGCGAGAGTCGAAAGACAGATCCTCCTTGTGAATGTTGCCGTCATAGCGCCCGGCCTTGACCAGCCCGTAGATCACCGTCGGATCGCACTGCATCGGCATGCCGATGCGAAGGCGCGTCGTGTAGACGGCGGCGACCAGCGGCCGCTCCTCAGCCTTGGCGGTTTCCTTTTCGACGATGGACGCGAGGGTCACCGCCCCGCGGACGGTCAACATGCGCGCGGCGGCCGCCTGACGCAGCTCCGGCGTGAACACCTTCTCGAACCGCGCCACCATCATCCGCGTGAGCTTGGCGGCATCGGTGTGACGCGGCAGCGCATAGGTCTCCGGAAACAGATAGCCTTCGAGATCCCTCGCCTCCGCGTCGAGCTCGTGAATCGGTGCCGGATCCCTGGCGGCGTTCACGAACGACGCGGCGGTCCCCAGCCCGTGCGACTCGAAGATCTTCGCCATCTCGGCGAAGGTCAGCCCTTCGGGAAAGGTCACGCTGATCACGAAGACGTCGCCGCGCGCGATCTTGTCGATGACCTCGAACGGGGTCATTGGGTGGTCGAACCGGTACTCTCCGGCTTTCAGACGGCGTCCCTGGTGGCTCAACCACAGCGCGGTCCGAAAGGTTGCGACGTCGCGCACCACCCCCGCGGCGACGAGGCGATCGCCGATCGGGACACTGCCTGTCCCCGATGGGAGATCGACGAATTGCTCGCCCTCCTGATAGCCGCGATACGGCTGGTTGATGCGCCAGTAAATGACACCCGCTGCTGCGCCGGCGCTCAGCAGGACCAGCAACAGAAACCCGAGGAACTTCTTCATAGTTCGGCCGGAGACACTTACGTTCGGTCCAGATAGTCCTGCAGGAACACGGCCGCCGCCGCCGCGTCGAGCTGGGCCTTGCGCTTCCGCCAGTCTTTCTCGCGCCGCGCGAGGCGGCTCTCGGCTTCGCGGCTCGTGAGCCGCTCGTCTTCGGTGGCGATCGGGAGCGCCGTGCGCGACTTGAGCCGCGCAATGAAGGCCAGCACCTGCGCGGTCTGCGGCGTCGGCGTTCCGTCGAGGCTCGAGGGCATGCCGACGACGATGGTGGCGAGCCCGACGTCTTCCCGATCCAGCTCTTCGATGCGCCGCGCGACGCGGTCTACTGCGTCGGCTTCATTGGCGACCATCAGGGTCTCGAGCGGACGCGCCAGGGTTCGCGACGCGTCGCTGATCGCCAACCCCACGCGCCGCGCGCCGAGGTCCACCGCCAGAATCCGTCCCATCACCAGTCAGATGGTATAACTTCTCTCCCGGCACATCGTGAAACGCATCCTGCTCGCCTTGCTGGTCGTCTGCCTGAGCACCGCCGCCTGCGGACCGCGCCGGCCGCCCCGCAAGGTTCAGCAGAAGCTGGTCATCCTCGGCTTCGACGGCATGGATCCGCGGCTGGTCCAGAAGTGGATGAACGAAGGCAAGCTGCCGAACATGAAGAAGCTGGCGTCCCGCGGCAGCGGCGTGCGGCCGCTCGGAACCACGCACTCGCCGGAATCGCCGACCGCATGGGCATCGTTCGCCACCGGTGTGAACGCGGGCAAGCACAACATCTACGACTTCCTGATTCGCGATACCCACACCTACCTGCCGGATCTGGGCATGGTGCATTTCGAGCCGCCGCGTTTCATCCTCAACTACATCCCGGTCTCGAAGCCGATCGTCGAGTCGATCCGCGGCGGCACGTCGTTCTGGGTCACGGCCGGCAACGCGGGTGTCCGTTCGAGCATCCTCACGGTGCCGGTGACGTTCCCGCCGGAAAACGTGCCGAGCGGCGAGCTGCTCTCCGGTCTTCCGCTCCCGGACATCCGCCGAACGATGGGCACGTTCTATTACTTCGGGACCGACCTCAGCCGCTACGAGGAGGGCAACACCGAGTTCGGCGGCATCCTGAAGCGGCTGGTGTTCGACGGCGACATCGCCCAGACCGAGCTGGTCGGCCCGCCCAACCCGATCGTCAAGCAGCAACTGCGCGAGCTGCGCGCGAGCTCGCCGCTGGCGCCCTCCTCTGACGCCGACCGCATGAAAATCGCCGAGCTCGAGGCGCGCGAGGACGTACGGCTGCCGGTTACCATCCACTGGAATAAGTCAGCGAAGTCGGCAACGGTGGCCATCGGCGACAGCACGATCCACCTCGCCGAGCGCCAGTGGAGCAAGTGGATCAACCTCGACTTCAACGTCAACCTGCTGATCCGGGTCCACGGCATGGCGCAGCTGTATCTGATTGGCGCCGGTCCGGAGCTGCAGCTCTACATCTCGCCTGTGAACTGGCGCCCCGACAACCCACCGGCAGCGATGTCGTCACCAGCTTCGCTGTCCGCCGACATCTACGAGCGCCTCGGACCGTACCGGACGCTCGGCTGGGCGGAGGCGACGTGGCCGCTCAACGAAGACCGCATCGATGAGAAGGTCTTCATGGACGATCTCTACCGCGCGTTCGACGACCGGGCGCAGGTCATCCTGCAGCGGATCGACACCCGCCAGTGGGACTTGCTGGTCGGCGTCATCGAGTCGACCGACCGCGTCCAGCACATGATGTGGAGGCTGATCGATCCCACCCACCCCATGTACGACAAGTCGCTCGCCGCCAAGTACGGCGACGCGATCGAACGCGTCTACCGGAAGTGCGACGACTTCGTCGGCGAGGTCATGGCGCGCATCGACGAGACGACGCCGATGCTGATCGTCTCCGACCATGGCTTCCACTCGTTCCGCCAGTCGGTCAACCTCAACACCTGGCTGGTGCAGGAAGGATTCATGGCGATTCGCGGTCAGCAGCCCGGCGAGAAGAAGCTGCAGGACCTGTTCGGCGGCGGCACGTTCTGGGAAAACGTCGACTGGACGCACACGCGCGCGTACTCCATGGGTCTCGGGCAGATCTACGTCAACCTGCAGGGACGCGAGGGCCACGGCTCCGTGGCGCCCGCCGACTCCGACGCGCTCCAGAATGCGATCGTGGGCCGCCTGCTGGCGATGACCGATCCCAAGACGAAGGCGAGGATGGTCGACGCGGTTTACAAACGCGACGACATCTACAAGGGCCCTTTCCTGCAGAATGCGTCCGAGCTGCAGGTCGGCTTCGCCGAGGGCTACCGCGTGTCGTGGCAATCGTCGCTCGGCGGCTCGCCCCCGGGGCTCGTCTACGCCAACATGAAGAAATGGTCAGGCGACCATGGGTCGTTCGACTACAAGCAGACCTCCGGGACGCTGATCTCCAGCCGACCGTTGGCCGGCGCCAGCGTCGATATCATGGATATCGCCCCGACGGTGTTGAAGTACTTCGGCGTGCCGATACCGTCAGATATAGATGGCAAGCCGATCTTCTGAGGGGCTGGCGAGCACGCGGAACACGCAGAAAGGCCTTTTCTCAGCGATTTCGGCGATTTCGGCGTTGATCGTCGTGATCGTGATGGTCGGTGGGAGGGTTGGCGCGCAAGCGCCGGGCGAGCGCGCGCGGACCGAGGCGCTGGCGCGGCGCGCGGCCGATCGTCTGCAGGCCCTCCAGCGCGAGGCCGATCGCCTGGCGTCCGACGAACGGACGGTGCTGGGCGACCTCCGGAAATTCGAGCTCGAGCGGCAGATCCGGGCTGAAGAGCTCAAGCGGGTCGATGCCGATGCGGCCAAGGTGCAGGCCGAGGTGCATCAGATCGGCACGCGGATGGACGCGCTCCAGGCGTCGGCGCGCGCGGAGCTGCCCGAGCTGCAGCAGCGTCTCGTCGAGATCTACAAGCTCGGCCGGGCGCGGTATCTCCGCCTGCTGCTCTCGACCCCCGATCTCCGGCGTCTCGGCCAGTCCACGAGGACGGTGGCCGCGCTTGCCAAGCTCGATCGCGATCGCGTCGCGATGCACGCGCAGACGCTCGCGGAGCTGAAGAAGGAGCGAAAAGCGCTTCAAACGCGCGGCGCGGAATTCGACGCGCTCCATGCCGCCGCGCAAAAGGCGCAGGTCGCCGCCCAGCGCGCCGCACAGGCCAAGACCGACCTCATCCGCGACATCGACATGAAGCGCGATCTGAACGCCCAGCTCTCCAGCGAGCTCCAGGCCGCGCAACAGAAGTTGCAGGGCGCGCTGCGCGATCTGGCGGCCGGCGCGCCGGGCGTCGAGGCCGCGCTGCCGCTTCGCCCGTTTCGCGGCGCCCTGGATTGGCCCTTCAACGGTCCGGTCACCCGCCATTTTGGCCGCGGCTCGGCGTCGAACGGCATCGAGATCGAGGCGACGGAAGGCGCCAGCGCCCTGGCCATCCACGACGGCACCGTCGCGTTCGCGGGACCGTTCACCGGGTTCGGGAATCTGGTGATCCTCGACCACGGGGCGCAGACCTTCAGCTTGTACGGCGATTTGCTGGACATCGGCGTCAAGAAAGGGGGGCGAATCGAGCGCGGCCAGCCGGTTGGCACTGCCGGCCCGATCCCGTCCGGCTCGGAAGGCATTTACTTCGAACTGCGCGTCGACGGTCGCCCGGTCGATCCTTTACAATGGCTCAAGAGACGCTAGGTTAGGTGCGGGGTAGGTCGCACCTTATTATTCTGACTGAGGTCCCATGAGCTCTCGCACCCGTGTCCTGGTGATGTCGCTCTCCGCGCCCGTGATCGCCTTCGCGATCGTCGGCGGGTTCCTGGGCAGAGTGATGGCGCGTGAGGACACGTATCAGCACCTCAAGATCTTCGACGATGTGGTGAGCCTGATCTCGAGCAACTACGTCGAGGACGCCGATATCGACAAGGTGATGCGCGGGGCGATGCACGGCCTCGCCGACTCGCTCGATCCGGACAGCGCCTACCTGACCGCCGCACAGGTGAAGCAAGTCGAGACCAACGCGCCGCTGCCGCCCGCGGGCGTCGGCCTCGAGCTCACGCGCCAGTATTACCTGCGCGTGATCGCCGCGCGCGACAGCTCGCCCGCGGCCAAGGCGGGCCTGCGCACCGGCGACTACATCCGCGCGATCAACGACATGCCGACGCGCGACATGTCGGTCTGGGAGGGCATGCGCACGCTGCGCGGCACGCCCGGCTCGAAAGTCTCGGTGACCGTCATCCGCGGCAACGCCAACGACCCGCACGTCGTCGAGCTGACCCGCGAGACGGAGCCGGCGTCGGTCGTCAACGGCCGCATGGCCGGCACGGGAATCGGCTACGTGCGCGTCGCGGCGATCGGGCCCAACACGGCGTCGCAGGTGAAAAGCCAGATCGCGGAACTGACGAAGAGCGGCGCGTCGAAGCTGGTCGTCGACGTGCGGCGCGCGTCGAACGGCACCATCGACGAAGGGCTGGCCATCGCGCGGCTGTTTGTCGGCAAGGGGACGCTGGCGATCCGCGAAGTCAAAGGCGGCGCGCGCGAGACCATCGCGGCCGCTGCCGGCGACGGCTCAGTCACCCTCCCGACCGTGGTCCTGGTGGACACCGGCACGTCGGGCGCATCCGAGATCTTCGCGTCGGCCATGGTCGGCAATCAGCGCGCCGACCTGATCGGCGAGCACACGATCGGCCGGGCGGCGGCGCAGAAGCTGGTGCGGCTGCCGGACGGCGCCGGTCTGTGGCTGTCGACCAGCCGCTACCTCACGCCGAAAGGCGATCCGCTGCACGAGAAAGGGCTCGAGCCGACCGTCCCGGTCGACGACCCTTACATCGAGTTCGGGGCTCCGGCCCCGACCACCGATCCCATCCTGGAGAAGGCGATCGAGCGGCTCAGTGACAAGAAAGCCGCTTGACCTCATTCTGTTATACTACCCGTTCGTCTAAATCTGTATTTTTCGCAGGATGTAGGCGCGTAGCTCAGAGGTTAGAGCGCCTGCTTGACACGCAGGAGGTCGGTGGTTCGAGTCCACCCGTGCCTACCAGCCTTCGCTCACCTCGACGTCGCGAAGCGTGAGCTTCGGCTGGCATGCCAGGCGAAGGTTGTCGCGCCGTAGCGGCGCAGCCGCGAAGGCGGGCATCTGAATCGCTTCTCATGAACCAGGTCACAATCACACTTCCCGATGGCTCGGCTCGCAGTGTGCCGGCCGGAACGCTCGTACGCGGCGTCGCGGAAGCGATCTCTCCAAATCTCGCCAAGGCAGCGCTGGCCGGCGTCGTGGACGGGAAGCTGGTCGACCTGACCTATCCCCTGGATCGGGACGCGGCGGTCCGTATCGTCACCGACAAGAGCCCCGAGGCGCTGGCGCTCGTCCGCCACAGCACCGCGCATCTGCTGGCGGCAGCGGTGACCAACATGTTCCCTGGCGTGCAATGCGGCATCGGTCCGGCCACCGACGAAGGCTTCTTCTACGATTTCGTCGTCCCGCGTCCGTTCGTCCCCGAGGACCTCGACGCGATCGAAGCCAAGATGAAGGAGCTCGCCGCCCAGGATCTCGTCTACGAGCGGCAGCTGTGGCCGCGGGATGAGGCGAAGGCGTTCTTTGCTGATCGAGGTGAGCCGCTGAAGGTGCAGCTCATCGACGAGAAGACCGCGGGCCAGAAAGACGTCTCGGTCTACACCATCAAGGACAAGGACACCTTCGTCGACTTCTGCGTCGGCCCGCACGTGCCGACCACCGGCAAGCTGAAGGCGTTCAAGCTGTCCTCGACCTCGAACGCGTACTGGAAGGGCGACGCGCACAACCAGCCGATGCAACGCGTCTACGGCACCGCGTTCGCGTCCGACAAGGAGCTGAAGGCGCACCTCGTCCAGCTCGAAGAGGCCAAGAAGCGCGACCACCGCAAGCTCGGACGCGAGCTCGGACTCTTCATCTTCAATCCATGGGCGCCCGGCGCGGCGTTCTGGCTGGGCAAGGGCACAACGCTCTACCACACGCTCGCCAACTACATGCGCGAGGTGCTGTTCCCTGCCGGTTACGTCGAGGTGAAGACCCCGCTCGTCTACAACAAGGCGCTGTGGGAGCGGTCCGGCCACTGGGCGTACTACCAACCCAACATGTTCCTCATCGAGTCCGAAGGCGAGATGATGAGCGTGAAGCCGATGAATTGTCCGGGGCACTTTCTGACCTTCGCGAGCCAGACGCACAGCTACCGCGATCTGCCGGTGCGCTATCACGAGCAGACCCCGCTGCATCGCAACGAGGCCTCGGGAGTGCTCTCCGGGCTGACCCGCGTTCGCCAGTTCTCACAGGACGACGCGCATTGCTTCGTCACGCCCGAGCAGATCGGCGATGAGGTCGAGCGGCTGATCCGCCTGGTCCAGCGCGTGTACGGCGACTTCGGCCTGCCATTCACCGCCAAGCTGTCGACGATGCCCGATGAGCACATGGGCGAGGCCGCGACCTGGCACCACGCCGAGGCGCAGCTCAAGGCGGCGCTCGAGCGCAGCGGCATGGTGTACGACCTGAACCCCAAGGACGGCGCCTTCTACGGTCCGAAGATCGACTTCGACGTTACCGATGCGATCGGGCGGAAGTGGCAATGCGCCACGATCCAGCTCGATTACATGCAGCCCGAGAACTTCGACCTCAAATACATCGGGGCCGACAACGCCGAGCACCGGCCGGTCGTCATCCACCGCGCCATTCTCGGCAGCTTCGAGCGCTTCATCGCGATCCTGATCGAGCACTACGCCGGGGCGTTTCCGCTCTGGCTGGCGCCGGTGCAGGCCGTCGTGCTGCCGATCGCCGACCGCCACCTGCCCTACGCGGCCGAGGTGCGAGACCAACTGAGAAGGGCCGGCCTCAGGGCCGACCTCGACGAGCGGCAGGAAAAGATTGGATATAAGATCCGAGAGGCCCAGCTGCAGAAAGTGCCCTACATGCTGGTCATCGGCGATCGCGAGAGCGCGGAAGGCACGGTTTCGGTGCGGACGCGCGCCGGCGGCGACCAGGGCGCGAGCCCGGTCGACTCGTTCATCGCGTCGGCGCGTGAAGAAATCGCGCGCAAGGAATAGCTAGAAAGGTAAGGAGGCTCATATCGCTTTCGACAGAAGTCCCCGCAGAGATGACCGCACGCGGGTCAACGAACGCATCCGGGTCCGCGAAATCCGGGTGATCGACGACACCGGCGCCCAGCTCGGCATCATGCCGCCG
>DATASG010000291.1:0-7052 GCA_036269295.1 Vicinamibacterales bacterium
GCACAAGGAGAACGCATGCACACGAAAGACGCGATCAGGTTCGCACTCACCGCCTCAAACGGAGCCGTCCTCAGCGTCATCGACGAGATGAGCGGCGCGCCCACCACGTTTCCTACGCCGAACGGCGGCTGCCACCCGCTGTGGGTCCTGGGTCACCTCGCGCTGATCGAAGGGTCGATCCCCGCGATCTTGTTCGGCGAGGAGAATCCGGCGGCGAAGTGGGCCGAGTACTTCGGCGAGGGGTCGAAGCCGGTCGATGATGCCGGCACGTACCCGCCGTTTGCTGAAGTACGCGACCTGTACGTCCGGCTGCGCGAGCGGAATCTGGCGCTGCTGGAATCGCTCAGTGAGGCCGATCTCGACAAGGTGACCGTCGCGCCGCCCCAAGGCCGCGAGCGGGAATTCGCGACCTTCGGATCGAGCTTCCTCGTGCTGGCGCTGCACCAGATGATTCATCGCGGCCACGTGACAGACGCGCGCCGCGCCGCGCGCGTCGCCGCCTGACGGACGAACGGAAGAAACCGCGGAGACCGCAAAGACCGCAGAACCGCAGACCCAGATTTTCTCGGCGATCTTTGCGGTCTCTGCGGTTACATCTTTTTCGTGAACTCCTTCATCCCCGGCCTCGCGTAGCCGTGCTCCATGGCGGCGACGTCGAGGTCGGTCGTCTCGATGTCCGAGATCGACAGGAGCGGGAACGGCGAGAGCTCGGTCAGGTCGATCGTCTTCAGGTAGCCGCCGCAGGTCGAACAGACCTCGATGCGGCGATCCTTGCGCTCCGCGTCGGGCGCGGCGGTGACGAACGGGTCGCCACTCTCCCCGCAGTAGATGCAGGCGTGGGTCTTGAGCTCCCAGGCGCTGGAACAGAACGAGCAGCGGAGCGTGCGACGGCCGCCCGCGACTTCCCCCACAGCCGGCCACGAGCCACACGCCGGACAATAGCCGTGAGGCCACGCCTCCAGCGCGTTGTGCAACCCGCCGCTTTCGGCCGCGCCGAACAGCATGCGCTGCAACGCGTGCGCGAACGGGCTGACCGCGAGCTCGGCGACGAGCCACATCAGATCCGGCGACAGGCCGCGGTGTTCGGCACCGGTGCGCAGCGCCGCCTGTTCACGGCGAAGCGACGCCGTCAGCAGCGACGCCGCTTCCAGCTTGCCGCCTTCCAGTTCGAGCCGGATGTGCGCGGCCGCTTCGCCGGCGCCGCCGGCCGACAGCGCGTCACACAGCCGGAGCAGCACCGGCGTGAGCACGGGGACGGGCAGCGGAATCGGTTCGCCGGCCAGCGCCGGCACGCCGCGCGCGAGCTTGGCCGCCAGATACTTGGGCGGCAGCGACAGCTTAGGGACGCGGCCGCGCGCCAATGCGCCGGCGAGGTCGATCATGCAGGTCAGCAGTTCCCGCTGGAGGGCAAGGGCGGCCTCCAAGTCGGGTCGGTCCTTTCGGATGATCTGCCACCGCCGATGCGCGGAACCGAGCAGAATTTCGCGGGAAAAGGCCTGAATCGTCACGTACGGCATGGGGCGGCAAGGCAGTATACCAACCGGGATCTTGCTATAATGAGCCCATGATCAATGTTTCAGAAACGGCGGCATCGAAGATCAACGAACTGCTGGCCGAAGAAAACAAAGCCAATAGCGGGCTGCGCGTATTCGTACAAGGCGGCGGTTGCTCCGGCTTCCAGTACGGCCTGATGATCGAGGAAAACGGCCAGGGCTCCGGCGATCAGGTGTTCGAATCGCATGGAGTGAAACTGTTCGTCGACCCGATCAGCATCCGGTACCTGACCGGCGCAGAAGTGGACTTCGTGGACACCATCACCGGCGGTGGCTTCACGATCAAGAATCCCCAGGCGACCTCGACCTGCGGTTGCGGCTCGTCCTTCTCCGTTGACTGACAGGGGGAACGTGGCGAGCTGGTGATTTGGTGAATTGGTGATGTCGTTCACCAGCCCACCAATTCACTGACTCACCAAAATGGAACGTCCCCTTCCTGACCTGTCCTCCCTGCGTCCCGCAGGGAGCAAGCGCTCCTCCAAACGCGACCGCGTGCTGCAGGTCTTCCTGCGTCAGGAAGGCCACGTCAGCGCCGACGATCTGTTCGATCTCGTCCGCCGTGAGGCCGCGGGTATCGGACGCGCGACCGTCTACCGCACGCTGCAGTGGCTGGTGGGCGCCGGGATTGCCCGTAAGGTCGATTTCGGCGATGGGCGCTCACGTTTCGAGCCGTCGTACCGCCACCCGAGGCACTTCCACCTGATCTGCTCGACCTGTCATTCCTCGTCGGAGTTCCTCAGCTCCGACGTGGAATCGCTGCTCGAAGAGATCGCGACCGCCCGCCAGTTCACGACCCGGCAGGCGACGGTGCAGATCCACGGCATCTGCGAGCAGTGCAGCACGGGACGGCGGACGCCGCCGGTCGACGGCTCGACCACGGAGAAGGTGTTCGCGCGCGACGCCCTGCGCATGGCCATCGCCACCGAGCGCAACGGCCTGGAGTTCTACACCCGCGCCGCCGGCCTCACCAACGATCCGCGCGGCCGCTCGGCGTTCCAGAAACTGGCTGCCGAGGAAGGCGAACACCTGGGCACGCTCGAGAAGCGCTACCGCGAGCTGATCGCCGGCGAGCCGGACCTCGAATCGCGGCCGACCTTTCTGTTTTTCAAGGGCGCCGCCAGCGGCCTGTTCGCCGAGGGCGCCAAGCAGCTCGGCCAGGGTGTCAACGACCAGGAAGCGCTGCTCATCGGCATCAAATGCGAGCGCGGCTCGCACCAGTTCTTCAAGAAATACGGCGAGCGGTTCGAGGACTCGGAAGGCAAGCAGGTGTTCCTCGAGTTTGCCGACGAGGAGAAAGTCCACCTCGACCTGCTGCTGCGCGAGTACCGCGCGCTGGTGGGGCGACAGGCGAAAAGCAGGCCACCGCGGGCGGCGACAAAGCGAGCCGCGAGAAGACGATGATCGATCTGCATACTCACACCACGGCGTCGGATGGCCGCTGCAGCCCAGAGGAGCTGGTGACGCGGGCCGCCGCCGCCGGCGTCACGGTGCTCAGCATCACCGACCACGACACCGTCGACGCCTGCGAGGCGGGCGGACACGCCTGCGCCGCCGCCGGGATCGCGTTCGTTGCCGGCATCGAGATCACCGGAGTGCGCGAAGAGGTAGACGTCCACGTGCTCGGCTACTTCCTCCATCCGCAGTCGCCGGAATTGTGGCGCTTTCTCGCCGAGCAGCGTCAGCGCCGCATCGACCGCATCGGACAGATGCTCACGCGCCTCGACGAGCTCGGCCTGCACCTCGACGCCGGCGCCGTCCTGGCGCCGGCGATCGCCCAGCCGGGGAAGTCGATCGGGCGGCCCGCGATCGCGCGCGCGCTGGTCGCGGCCGGCTACGTGAAGGACGCCAACGACGCGTTCGCGCACTGGCTGTCGCGCGGCCGGCCCGGCTTCGTCGCCCGCCAGGGCGCAACGCTCGATCAGGTCATCGACCAGATTCATGGCGCCGGCGGCGTTGCCTCGCTCGCCCACCCGGGACTCTTGCGGCGCGACGAGTGGATCGCCGACCTCGCCGCGTCCGGGCTCGACGCGATCGAGGTGTATCACACCAACCACGACCAGTCCCTGACCGCCCACTACCGCTCGATCGCGAGGCGGCTTGCGCTCGGCGTCTCCGGCGGCTCCGATTACCACGCGGACGAATCGCACGGCGCGGCCTACCCTGGCAGCGTCTCCCTGCCCGCCGATGCCTTCGACGAGCTGCGCGAGCGAGCGACCAGTCGAGCGGTCGCGTCGGGCGCCAGCACTTCTTCGTAGCACTCCACCTCGAAGCCGTCGAAATGCTGCCGCAGCTCGCCTGGCTCCAGGAGGTGATCCGGCGATGTCGGCGGCCTGCCCAACGCGCGTTGGTGGATCGTGAAGGTCTCGTAGACCACGACGCCTCCCGGCACGACAGCCGCCCGCAGCGCCGGAAAGAGATCGCGCTGTAGATAGCGGCTCACCACCACCAGATCGAACCGGTCTCGGGGCAACGGATGCGCCGTGAGATCGGCGCACCAGCCCTCGACGCGCGCGCCCTCACGCCGCCCCTCCTCCATCGCTGCTCGCACGGCTTCCAGGCTGATGTCGACGCCGAAGGTTCGAAAGCCGGCGCGCGCCAGCCTCAGCGCATGGCGGCCGCGTCCCATCGCGACGTCGAGCGCGCGCGCATGACCGCGGCGCTCTCGCGCGATCCGCTCGATCCATTCGACGATGAAGGGGGAAGGTGACATAATTCAGCACGCTCGCGTGGCCTCAGCCCTCGTAACCGGCGTCTTCCTCGGCCTCATCGGACTGGTGACGACCGCGTTCTTCGGTCTGCGCGGCACCGACGTCTATCGCCACATTTCCTACGGCGTGTTCTCGACGTTGGTCACGCTGTTCGCGCACTCGATGATGATGTTTTACCTCATCGGCAAGGGAAAGTCCGTCAAGGACGCAATGGCGGAGCATCACCTCGGCGGCGACTACTACCTCCGCATCGCCGCAGCGCGCAAGCCGGTGTTCTCGATCGGCTCGGTCGCGATGGCGGTGACGATGGTGACGGCGATTCTCGGCGCCAGCGTCGACACCGGCGTGTTGCCGCCGATCGTCCACGCGACGATCGCCTACGGCGCCATCTTCGCGAACCTCGCCGCCGCCAGGATCGAAATCTCCGCCCTCACCGCCGCCAGCCGCATCGTCGACGAGGTCAACCGCCAGATCCTGTCGTGACCGCCGCCGTTCTGGAATTCGCCGGGGCGTCGAAGGCCTACGGCGGCTTGCGTCCGCTGCGGATCGCGGAGCTGCGCGTCCACGCCGGCGACTCGGTCGCGCTGCTCGGATTTGATCAGCCGACCGCCGAGGTGTTCGTGAACCTGGCGACCGGCGCCACGCTTCCCGACGCCGGCGAGGTCAGCATCTTCGGTCTGCCGACCCGTGCTATCGAAGACAGCGCCGACTGGCTGGCGACCGTCGATCGGTTCGGAATCGTCAGCGAACGCGCAGTGCTGCTCGACGCGCTGACCGTGATCCAGAACCTGGCGATGCCGTTCACGCTCGAGATCGAGCCGCCGCCGGATGCCGTACGGGTGCGGGCCGAGGCGCTGGCGCGTGACGTCGGCTTGCCCGAGGCGACCTGGAAGCGGCCGGTCGGCGAGCTCGGCGCGGCCGGCTTGCTTCGCGTCCGCGTCGGGCGCGCGGTGGCGCTCGACCCGGCGATCGTGCTGTTTGAGCACGCCAGCGCGCGGCTGCCGCGGGAAGAGATCGCGGCTGTGGGTGCCGAGCTTCGCGGCGTCGCGGCCAGGCGCGGGATCGCGCTGCTGGCCCTGTCCGCCGACCAGGCGTTTGCCAGGGCGGTGGCCACGCGCGTGCTGACGCTGGAGCCGTCGACCGGGCGTCTCGAGGAACGCCGAAGGAGCTGGTTCGGCTAGCCGCCGAAGCGCGGGTATGCGAGAACAGCGCGAAGGCGGCTAGAATGTGACCGCGAAAAGGAGATCGCCGACATGAAACTCAGCAAACAGCTCGTGCTCCCGGTGCTCGTGATGGTCGTCGCTTGTGGCGCCTTCGCCAGCGCCCAGATGAAAAAGCCGGCGGCGGCGAAGGTCAAGGTGATGTTCCTCGAGCCGAAGAACAACGCCACCGTGACCAGCCCGGTGCACATGAAGTTCGGATCCTCCGGCATCACCATATCGCCGGTACCGCCGGGCGACCTCAAGGAGACTCGCCCGGGGATGGCGCACTATCACGTCGGCATCGACCAGGCCTGCCTGCCAGCGGGAAAAAATATCGTAAAGGGCACGCCGTCGTGGGTGCACTTTGGCGACGGCAAGGACGTGTTCGACAGTCAGCTGACCCCCGGCAAGCACAAGCTCGCCCTGCAGCTCGGGGACGACCTTCACAACACGTTGCCCGGCGCCTGTCAGGTCATTACGGTCAACGTGAAGTAGCCTCATTTTTGGACACGAGTACGTATTCGTTTTCGCGTTCCGTGCGGCTGAGCTTAGCGGCTCGGCCGCAATCTCGCGTAATTCAGCAATACGCCGGGTGGAATGAGAATTGATGTTCCAGGATCCCGGGCACCCCGACGTGCCCAAGGAGACTCGGATGTCGACTGGCACCATCAAGAGACTCGTTCGCGACAGAGGCTTCGGCTTCATCCGCGACGAAGGGGGGCAGGAGTGGTTCTTCCACCGAAGCTCCGTCCAGGGGAGCTTCGATTCACTCAATGAGGGACAGCGCGTCAGCTTCGACGAAGAGCCGTCGGCCAAAGGGCCGCGGGCCGGCAACGTTCGCGGCGAAGAGTAAGACGAAACCCTCCACGCTCGTCCTGTTCGATATCGACGGCACGCTTGTACTGACTGGTGGGGCCGGCGGGCGCGCCATGTCGCTGGCCTTCGAAGACGCCTTTGCCATCGCCAACGCCTTCCAAGGCGTACCCATGGCGGGACGCACCGACGCCTGGATTCTCAACGACGCGGCGGCTGCGCACGGCCTTTCACTGGACGAATCGGATCGGTCCCGCTTCCACGACCGGTACCTTCATCATCTCGCTATCGAGCTTGAAAAGCCTGGCGCCGCGCGCAAGGGTCTGATGCCCGGCATCCGCGAGCTGCTCGAGGCGCTCGCGCTGCGAGACAACGTCTACCTCGCGCTGCTCACGGGTAATTACGAAGCCGGCGCGCGCCTCAAGCTCGAATACTTCGATCTCTGGAAGTACTTTCCGTCCGGAGCTTTCGGCGACGACGCGCCGCATCGTAACGTGCTCGTACCGAAGGCGTTGATCGCGATCGCCGCGCACGGCGGCCCGGTCTTTGCCGCGGCGGACGCAATCGTGATCGGTGACACGCCGCTCGACGTCGGCTGCGCCGCGCACGTCGGCGCCCGATCGCTCGCGGTTGCCACAGGAAGCCATTCGGTCGAGGAACTCCGCGCCGCCGGTGCAAACGCGGTGCTGAACGATCTCAGCGACACTAAGGCAGTCGTTCGATTAGTCTGTGGGTGGAAGTGAACGGGGCCCGGTGGCCCTCCCGGTCTTCAAAAT
>DATASG010000292.1:0-7251 GCA_036269295.1 Vicinamibacterales bacterium
CGCCGCCGGCCTGGCGCAGATCAATGCGATCAGCAATCTCGCCGGCTTCGGCACGACCTACGTGATGGGCTTCATCAAGGACGCGACCGGAAGCTTCTCGCTCGCCCTCGTGCCGCTGGTCGGGCTGGCTGCGATCGGCGCCTGGGCCATCGTGTGGCTCGGAGGTGGGCAGAGCCGGGCACGGACAGGATAGGACGTACGGAGGTGCGCGCGCTCGGATCTACCCATCGCGCAGCACGACCATCGGATCGACGCGCCCGGCCGAACGCGCGGGCGGGTAGGACGCCGCCACGGCGACGAACAGTACCGCGGCCGCGGTCGCGCCGAACACCGTGAGGTCAGTCGGGTTGACGTCGTTCAGCATCGTCTTCAGCAGCCCGGTCAGCAGCCATGCGGCGAAGGCACCAATGCAGACGCCGGCGGCGGCCAGCGTCAGGCCGCGGCCGACCACGAGATTGCGCATCTGTGATTGATCGGCGCCGAGCGCGATGCGGATCCCGAACTCCCGCCGCTGACGACGGACGTTGTAGGCCATCACGCCGTAGACGCCGACCATCGCCAGCAGACCGGCGAGGGCGCCGAACAGGACCGTCAGCGCCGACATCAGCCGCGGCTGTCCCACCGACTCGCTGACCACGTGCTCGAGCGTCTGCACCTGGTTCAGCGGCAGCGCCGGATCGATCGAGGCGACGATCTGACGCGCGGTCGGGATGATCGCGTTCGGATCATCGCCGCGGGTGCGGATCACGACGGTCATGGTGCCGCCGTCGAAGACCGATTCCTCCACCGTGCGATAGAACTCGTACGGGCTGCTGCGGGCCAGGCCGAGCGATCGCACGTCGCTCAGCACGCCGACGACCTCGTACCATTTCGCCTTGTCCTTGTCCTGGCCGAAGCGCTTGCCGATCGGATCGGCGCCCGGCCAGAACTTCTCGGCCATCGCGTGGTTGACGAGCACCGTGGTCGCGCCGGCACGATCGCGGTCGTCGAGCATCCGCCCCTTCAGCAGGCGGATCCCCATCGTCTTCAGGTAGTCGCCGTGGAACCACCGGTATTCGACCAGCGGCGCGTTGCTGGCGCCCCACGGGGTGGCGCCTTCGAGCTGGAACTCTCCGTTCCAGCCGAAGTTGAACATCGGCAGGTGGCTGGTCATCCCGACGCTTTCGACACCGGGGGCATGAGCAAGCCGCGCGTTCAGCTCGCGCCAGAACGCGCGCGTCTGCTCCTCCGCCTTGTAGCGCGGGCCGACCGGGGCGACGTCGAAGGCGACGACGCGCTCGGTCTGGATGCCGGCGTCGCGGCTGCGCAGCAGGACGAGATTCTTGACCAGCAGGCCGGCGCCGACCAGCAGCGAGAAGGCGACCGCAATCTCGGCGACGACGAGGCCGTTGCCGACGCGCTGGCCCGATCCGCTGGCAGTGCGCGCATCGCCTTCGCGGATCGCCGCCGCCAACTCCGACAGGCGCAGGACGAGCAGCGGCACCAGGCCGCAGAACACCCCGACCGCCACCGACACGGTCGCGGTGAACGCGAGGACGCGGCCGTCGATGGCGATGGTCGCCGCGCGCGGGAGCTGCGTGCCGGCGAGCGCGACGAAGGTCCGCAGCAGCCAGCCCGCGAGCACGACGCCGAGTGCGCCGCCGGTGAACGAGAGCAGGAGCGCCTCGAGCGTCATCTGCCGCGCGAGATCCGCGGCGCCGGCCCCGAGGGCGAGGCGGATCGCCAACTCGCGGCGGCGCGCCAGCCCGGACGCGAGCAGCAGGTTGGCGACGTTGGCGCACGCGATCAGCAGCACGCAGAACACCGCGCCCAGCAGCACCTGCAGCGGCGTCCGCATGTTGCCGACGGTCGCTTCCAGGTACGACTGCACGTCGACGCCGTGGTTGTTGCCGAACTCGCGCGCCAGCGTCTGGCCGAGCGCGCGCATCTCGGCGGCGGCGCGCTCGACCGTGACACCCGGCTTGAGCCGCGCGTAGGTCACCAGGAAATGGCTGCCCCGCGTCGCCGGATCGAGCTTGCGCTGCAGCGGCACGAACACGTCCGCGCGGCGGTGCGCGAAGCTCGCCGGCATCACGCCAATCACCTCGTAGGATTCGCCCGACAGCGTCAGCGTCTGGCCGACGATCGAAGGATCGCCGCCGAGTTGCTGCAGCCAGATCGCCGACGACAGCACCGCGACCTTGGGCCCGCCGGGACGGTCCTCGTCCTCGGAGTACCAGCGGCCGAGCACCGGGCGCACCCCGAACACGTCGCCGAGCGATGCCGTCGTCCGCGCCGCGCGCACCTGGACCGGCTCGCCGTGGCCGGTCAGCACGAACGACATGCCGGTCGAGCCGCCGATCTCCGAGAACACCTGGTTGCGTTCACGCCAGTCGTGGTACTTCGGGAACGACGCAGGGCAGGTCGCGCACGCCGGCTGCGTGTCGTAGACCATGACCAGCTGCTCCGGATGTGGAAACGGCAGCGGCGCCAGCAGCACGCCGTTGAAGATGCTGAAGACCGCCGTCGTGATGCCGATGCCGAGCGCGAACGCGATCACCGCCAGCGCCGCCACGAACCGCGCCCGCAGGACGGTCCGGGCGGCCACTCTCAAATCCAGGCTCAGTCGTGACATTGATCCCCGCCAGGCCGTTAGACGGGACTGATCGGGGCAGCGTTGGGCGACAAGGCACAGATGGGTCGGACGGGCAGCTCGTTCATTTCGCGAACGACGCAAACCCGACCGTGTTGCCTCCCGGTTCGCGGACGTAGATCTCGGTCGATCCGTAGAACGTCTGGTGGCGCGGCTTGACCACCGGGGCGCCGGTGATCGCGTGCTCGACCGCATCCATGTCGTTCACGGTGATGAACAGCGTGACCGAGTGGCCGTCGAGCTCCTTGGCGGCGTCGGGGTTCTCGGCGACGACGCTGGCGCGCGTCTGGTACATGACCTCGAGGCCATCCTTCTTCGCGCTGGCGAAGATCAGCTGGCCGTCGGGTCCGGGCACCTGGTTTTCGACCGCGAACCCGAAGCGATCCACCCAGAACTTCAGGCACGGCTCGACGCGATCGACGACGAGGACGGGGGCCATGTGCTGCAACTGCGGAACGGTCATCGGTGTGCTCCCTGAATGAGGGGCCGCCAGCGCCAGCATCCCGAACGCGGCGGCCGTGAGTGTGAGAATCATTCGTCAACCTTCAACTAGTCTAAATTAGACTAGTGATGGTATGCTTGTCAAGCCGTGCCGATACGCCCCGTTCCCAGAAGCCTCACCACCCCGGATCTGGTGGTCCTCAGCCTGCTCGCCGAGCGAGCCATGCACGGCTACGAGGTGAACGCCGAGCTCGAACGGCGGCAGGTCAAGGATTGGGCCGCGGTGTCGCGGCCGCAGGTCTACTACTCGCTGGAGAAGCTCGATCGGCTGGGGCTGATTCGCGCCGCGGAGAGCGCCGCGCCGCCGGCCGGACCGGAGCGGCGCGTGTTCTCGACCAGCGCCGCCGGTGCCGCCGCGCTCGCCGAGGCGCTCGAACGCGAGGGCTGGACCACGGCGCGCGAGCGGCCGCCGTTCCTCACCTGGATGGCGCTCTCATGGCAGGCGCGCCCGGGCGTCTTCAAGCGGCAGCTGCAGAAGCGCCGCGCCTTCCTCGAACGCGAGCTCGTGCGCGAGCAGGAGACGCTCGCCGGCGTCCGCCGCGAGGTCGGCCACGAGTTCCACGAAGCGGTCTGGATGATCAAGCTGATGATCCAGCAGATCCGCGGCGAGCTCCGCTGGATCGCCAGCGTCGAACGGGAGTCCCCGAAGCGCGCCCTCGCCAGGCACGTACCGCCGACTGACGACTGATCAGGGCGGGTTGGAGATCGCTGATCTGTCACCGCGGGCGTCCCGTCCAGGGCAGGCGAACTCCGCCGGCGTGTCAGGGACGAGGCCGCAGCACGAGCGTCGCTTCTGCGTTTTTCTCGACGAGCGCCTGGCTGAACGAGTACGGAAAATACTGCTCGGCCGCCCACAACTTCGCGAGGTCCTTGAAGTGGGGGCTGCCGGGCTGGCCCGACTGACCGGGAGCGCTCGTGCCGATCGAGCGATCCCAGTCGGCCAGGTCCATCACCTCGCGGAACGTCGCGCCACCAGTCTGGCGCATGTCGGCACCTCCGGTCGCGAAGACGGTGTCGCCATAACCGGCCCGCGGGAACGGTCCGATGTTGAATCGTAGCCGGGCCGCCTCGCCTGTCGGCGCCAGCGCGTGTCGAAAGGTAGCGGTGTGAATCTGGCCCCAGGTCCATCTCGACATGTCGGTCCCGAGGGCTTGGTTCAGCGCGGCGACGGCTGCCGCCAGCGCGGACTCGAGGAGGTGATCGCGTCCCTTCGCCGGCGAGGCGCCAAACCAGGCCGCTGACGGCCTCGTGAGCGCTGGAACGAGCACATGCGTTTCGACGTTCTGCACGTAGTCCGCCGCCAGCGTCGGACCCAGATGCGGCTCGACCAGCTGCCGAAACAGCGCCTGCTCCCACGCGACATACAACGCCGCCGCGGCCGAATCCTGAGTCAGTCGTCGGTCCCAAGCCAGCAACATCGTGCGCGCCTGTTCGATCGCTCCGTCCTTGAACGAGAGCGGCTGAAGCAATGGCAGGAGCTGCTCGGCGTTCCAGGGCGTTGGATCATGCTGCAGCCGTGCAAGATCATCGACGGTCAGGCCACTTCTCCCCTTGAGCACTTCGCGAATGCGGCTGATGCGCGCTGGTGCGCTCCACGACGAATACGCGACATTGGGCGGTGACCCGGACCCCAGCGTGTTGTCGTTGGCGGTGGCCAGGAACCCGGCGTCCGGATTCAACTCGTGCGGCAGATCGTCGAGCGTGCGCCACCCCTGCCACTCGTGCTCGCGGGTCGCACCGGCCACGGGATAGACGCCTTGCCAGTTGCGCCGCACCGGCACGAGCGCGGCCGCCTGGTAGCCGATGTTGCCGTCAACGTCGGCGAAGACGAAATTCTCGCCCGGGACTTTCCATCGCCGCAGCGCGGCCCTGAACTCCTGCCAGTTGGCCGCGCGATCGATTGAGAGCGCCGCGAGGTAGCCGGCGGTGCCGGGCTCGCTGCCCACCCATCTCAGCGCGTATGCGAGGTGCCGCTGCGGATCCATCGCCACGACAGGGCCGTGCGCGCTGTATATGTGCTCGACCGCGACCGCCTCTGTTCGGCCCTTCACCCGAATCTGGTCCTTCACCGTCTCCAGGTCGACGAAGCGGCCGCCCGACCTGACCTGCCGCGGATTCGCCGGATTCAGCTCCTCCACGTAGAGGTCCTGCACGTCGGCGGCAAAGATCGTCAGCCCCCATGCGATGCGGTCGTTGTGCCCGATCGCCACGCCGGGGAACCACGGCACCACCGACCCGATGACGTTCCAGCCTGGCGCGTTCAGGTGCACGAGGTAGCGCAGCGACGGATGATCAAGATCCCGGTGCGGATCGTTGGCGAGCATCGGCTTTCCCGTCGCCGACCTCGCGCCGGCTATGACCCAGTTGTTGCTGCCTTCGCGCGTCGTCCGGCGCCTGGAGTCGAGAAACGCGGCAGCGCCCGGTGCCGCGGCCGGGCCGAAGCGCGCGGACGCGCCGATCGCGGCGAGCGCCGGGCGGACCGTCGCGTCGATGGCCGAGAGATCGACGCCGCTTGGCACCGGCGCGGAGACCGGTGGGTCGAGCGGCAGCAGCATGGTCGTCCGTTCGGCTCCGAGTGCGGCCGTCAGACGCGCGCGGAACACTTCGTCGTTCGCGTTGGAGGTCATGACGAAGCCCTCCGCGCGGCTGAGCAGATCCTCGGGTTGCCAGGGCTCGGGACGGTAACCGGCCACCGCGAACTCCTCCGGCAGGTGTTCGCCAATCGTCGCGATCTGGGCGTTGATGCCGGCGACGAAACGCGTCGCAATCCGACGGGTATCCGGCGCGTAGCTCTCCCACTCCGCGTTCACGTCGCCGCGATACCGCATCAGGCGCGTGAGGCGATCGCGTTCGACGTAGTCCGCGCCGAGAATCTCGGCCAGCCGCCCCTGGGTCGAGCGGCGCCACAGATCGATCTGGAACAGCCGATCCTGTGCCTGGACGAATCCCTGCGCGAAGAAGAGATCGTCGGCGTTCTTCGCGTAGATGTGTGGAATGCCCCAACGGTCGCGGACGATGCGCACTTGGTCGGTGAGGCCGGAGACTTGCCGCATGCCTGACGTCTGCGACAGCGACCCATCGGCCGGCGCAAGGGTCGCCGCCGGCGAACGCGAGTCGCATGCGCAGTCGGACAGCAGGACCAACAGAACGACCACCAAGGCGTTTCGCACGCCGTTCAGCGTCATGTCGCGTCTCCGTCCACAGTGCCCCGATTTCGGCGCGGTGATGTCGTACAGGCTAGACGCGTGCCGGGAGTGAGGGCCAGACCGGATTATAAGGGCTGGAGGCCGATCCGTTCGTCAAGGACACCGAGGTGTTGTTTCGGTCAGAACAGCGGACCCAGGTACGGTCCGAGGGCATAACCAATCGCCAGGGCGAGCAAGGCAGGGACGAGTACCAGCGTCACGCGCATCACGTTCCAGAGCCGCCTCTGGGAAATGAGGGCCTGGTAGCGGTCGTCAGCACGCCGACGATTATTCATGTCTTTCTCCCCCCCCGAGTCTCTCGCGGCGGCCCCAAAAGTCTGACGATTGAGACCGGGCGCGCCGGAATGTCCGAGAAACTCACCGGATCACTCCACTGGCCGCCATCGTGAGCAACTCGGATGCCGGGAAGGCGTCGGAAGGAACCGCCGAGTCCGCAGAGACCGCAAGTCCGACGGCGACCAGCCGCGATGCTCATCAGATTCGCCGGCTCACGCGACACCTTGAACGAAACGTCAGGCGGCCAACAGCATCCGGCTCCAGATGCCGATAGACGAGCAGGTGGGAGAGGGCGGCGAGCGTGTCGTAGGTGAAGTCGCACCACTCGAGCGCGTGCCGACGGCGCTGGCGGGCGGCCAGGGTGAAGTAGGCGGTGTACCGTTTTGCACAGCAGCCGAGGTTGGTAACGTGGCAACGTGACGGCGGGCCCGCCGTGGGCGTTTAATAAGGGTGGCGCACGAAATGGGCGGCACAATGCTTCGGCTCCTGGTCGTAGAGGATTCAGACGACGACACGCTGCTGCTTGTGCATGAGCTGAGGCGGGGAGGCTTCGAGCCGACGTGGGAGCGCGTCGAAACGGCGGCGGCGATGATTGCCGCCCTCGATCGCGATCCCTGGGATCTCGTGGTCGCGGAT
>DATASG010000293.1:0-2844 GCA_036269295.1 Vicinamibacterales bacterium
CGGAGCGCGTCTTCCGATGCGGCGTGATAGGCGTGGCCGGCGTGGCTGAGCAGGCCGCGCAGCCTGAGGCCCGGGAGCGACGCGGTGGCGGTGATGAAGCTGAGCGGATCCGCGTCGGGGTCGATCCCGCAGCGATGAAAGCCGACGTCGACCTTGATCAGCACGTCGAGCGTGCGCCGGGCGCGCTGCATCGCGTCCGACCAGCCGCGGGCGACCGCGGGATGATCGACGATGATCGAGACCGCGGCGCGATCCATCAGCGCCAGCAGCCGCGGCGCGTTGGCCGGGTTCACCGGGTAGGGCAGACGGATGTCTGTGATGCCCGCGTCGGCGAACACCTCGGCTTCGCCGATCTTCGCGCAGGCGATCCCCACCGCGCCGGCGTCCAGCTGCCAGCGCGCGACGGCCGGCGACTTGTGGGTCTTGGCGTGCGGACGGAGCCGAACACCCGCGTCCGTCGCCAGCGCCTGCACCCGCGCGATGTTGTTCATCGCCCGCGTATGATCAATCAGGACTTGCGGAGTGGGAAGATCAGAAAGCAGCATTTTGCGAATTGGTGAATGCGTGAATCAGCGACTCAATTCAATCACCAAACCACCCATTCACCAACTCGCCAATTGCTACGCAAATAGTCCGGGGAATCGCGCCTCGCTGATCTGATATCCCGGGAACACCTGACGCGGATCCCGGAGCGCGAGGTGTCTGGTGATGATTTCGCCGAAGACGTCGCGGAAATCGGTCGTGACCGCGAGGTCGCGGCCGTCGTAGCGCTTCTCGACCGACAGCCCCGGCCATTTGCCGTAGACGTGTCCGCCGCAGACGCCGCCGCCGATCACCATCATCGCGTTGCCGTGGCCGTGGTCGGTGCCGCGGTTGCCGTTCTCGTTCACCGCCCTCCCGAACTCCGACATCGTCAACACCACCGTGTCGGCCATCCGGTCGCCGAGATCGGTGACGAGCGCGGCGATCGAGCGGGAGAAATCGTCGAGCCGTGAGGCGAGCTGCCCTTGCGCGGCGCCCTGGTTCACGTGCGTGTCCCAGCCGCCGACGTCGGCGAAGGCGACCTCCAGCCCGAGGTTCGCCTTGGTGAGCTGCGCGATCTGGCGCAACGACTGACCGAAGGCGCTGCGCGGGTAGTCGGCGCCGCTGGCCGGCTCGTACTTCGACGGGTCGGCGGTCTTCAGCATCTTGATCGCGTTGAACGCCTCGCGGCCGGTGCCGCTCAGCACCGAGTCGGCGGCCGCGGCGTACTCCGCCTCGAACGAGGCCCCGACCGACTCGCTCGACTGGCCGGCGCGGATCCCGAACTGGGCGAGCTGGCTGACGGCAAGCGCCGGCGCCGAGCCTTGGAGCATCCGCGGCAGCTGCGAGGTGAGCGCCACGGCGCGGAAGGGCGTGGCCTGCTCTGCATGCTGCGATTGCAGATAGCGGTTCAGCCAGCCATCCGGCGTGCTCTTGACGCCGGGGGTCGCGCTCTCCATGTAGTCCTGGGCGTCGAAGTGCGACCGCGTGCTGTCCGGCGATCCACAGGCATGGACGATCGCCAGATCCCGTCTGTCCCACAGCGGCTTGAGCGGCTGCAGTTTGGGGTTGAAGCCGAAGAAACCGTCGAGATCGATCGCGGCGGCGTCACCGCCGTTGGGACGCGGAATCGCGATGTTCGGCCGTGCCCGGTAGTAGTCGCGCTCGCCGTGCGGCACGATGACGCTGAGCCCGTCGACGGCGCCGCGCTGGAAGATCGCGATCAACTGCTTCGAGCGGCCCGAGGCGGCGATCGCGGTCCGCGCCATGAAGGAGGGCGCAAAGCCGAGGCTGACGAAGGCGAACGCGCCATTCTTCACGAACACCCGTCGTGACATCATGAGCGGACCCCAATCTGAAATCTGAACTCTGACATCTGAAATCTCATCGTCGCTGAAATTCGGGCGCCCCGAGCGTCAGCGCCATCATCTTGGGAGCGTCGGTCGCCTTCGCGATCGTCGCGCGCGTGGAATCCGACACCTCGCCGTGGAGGAAGCGGTCGATGGCGGCCTCAGGACCGTTGACGGCGGAGGCGTCGATCGAGGTGCCGCGCAGCTGACCGCCGGCCAGCCGGACCGCGAGGTTCATGCGGCTGACCAGCGCCCCGGTGTTCACCCACACGTCGCCGGTGTCCTTGTAGCCGGTCGGCGGCTGGCACATGTAGAGCGGCATGCCGAGCTGCTGCACCTCGCGCACCAGCGGCCGCGCGTCCTGCACCTCGGCACCGGTCGCGCGCAGCGCGCTGACCACGAACTCGAACGGGGTCTTGACCTTGGCGCGGTAGGCATCAGGCGACTGGAACTCCGGCGAGGTGAGGATGGCGCGCGTCACCTCGCGGAGATCGCCGTCGGTGTCGCGGAACCGCTTCGCGGCGCGCTCGACCAGCGCCTGTGGCGGCGTGTCGCTGACGAATCGCCGCGCCAGCTTGGTGGCGATGAACGTCGCCGTGGACGGGTGCTTCGCGAGGATGTCCAGCACCTGCTCGCCGTCCGACTCGCCGCCTCCAGCCTTGATCAGGTGGCCGAGCACGACTTTCTGCCCGGTGTCGTGAATGCGCGCGTTGAAGGTGAAGCTGCCACCCGCGCGCGGCTTGTCGATGGTCCAGCCGGTGAGCGCCCGGGCGACCTCGGTCACGTCCTTCTGTGTGTAACCGCCGTCGACGCCGAGCGTGTGCAGCTCCATCAGCTCGCGGCCGTAGTTTTCGTTCAGGCCTCTTGGCGCTTTCGCGGCCACGTTTCCCTGTGTCATGGGCGCCAGCGGCGGCATCAGGACGCGTCCACCGAATGGGCCGTACGCGACGCGGGCTCGTCCCGCCCGATCGGG
>DATASG010000294.1:0-8378 GCA_036269295.1 Vicinamibacterales bacterium
CGCCAGGCGAGCAAGTCGGCTTCCTGGCCACCGCGGGCGACGCGCGCAACAACGGGCCGAGCAGCGTCAAGCAGCGATCGAATGTCGTGGTGGTGTCGTTCCCAACGAATGCCGGCCAGAGTTTTGTGTTCTGATGAGAACCAAGAACTCAGAACTCAGATCTAGGTTGAGGTTGCAGGCTTTCTCAGCAACCTGGCCTCCACGTAGAGGTTCGTCCGCCACTCGACCGGAAGGCGGTCCGGATTTGTCACCGTCAATGCAAGCGCGCCGGCCCAACCGAGGTGCCGGCGCACTTTTTCTCTGAAAAACTCGTTCACCACCGGGACGTCGAAGAACCGGGCGGCGAAGCCGTGCGCTTCCAGGCGCCGGCGCAGCTGTCCCGGCGTGTGCAGCGCGCAGTGATCGTCCCGCCAGCGGCTCAGACTCCTCCACCGGATCGTCTCGAAGATCGTGTTGGGCCATTTGCTCGGCGTCTGCACGAGATAGCGGCCGCCGGGCCGCAGCACGCGCGAGACCTCGCGCAGGTGCGCGTCGCTGTCGCGGATGTGCTCGAAGACGTCGAAGCTGAGAACCAGATCGAACGCCTCGTCCGGAAAGGGCAGCGTCACGCCCGAGACCGGCTGCAGCGGCAGATCGCCAAACCACTTGCGCGATTCTGCGATCAGCGACGGGTTGATTTCGACGCCGCGCACGCGCAGGCCGCGCGCCAGCAGCGCGTGCAGCAGCCCGCCGGCGCCGGTGCCAATCTCGAGCGCCTCGACGCCGGGCGTCAGCGCGCCGGCAGCCTCGAGGAAGCGCAGGTTCGCCTCGGCGTTGCCGAACTGCTGCGGCCCGTTCTGCCGGCCCTCGGCGGTCACAGGAGCAGCAGGAGAACGACCGCCGCGATCCAGATGGACGCGAGCGGCAGCAGGCTCGGAAGGCCGCGCAGTCCGGCGAGCTCGCCGAGGTTCCACGCCGCGTGGGGATCGCCGCCGCCACGCAGGTGCGCGACGTCGACGCCGTTGTGCACGAAGGTCTGCGGATTCAGCGAGAGATCACCGTCGCGAAATGCGGGCCAGAGCAGCTCCGTCACCGGCGACTTGAAGGTCGCCGGCGGCTGCGGGGTCGTCGACACCGCGACGAGCGTGATGGCCGCACCCCAGATCAGTCCGGCAGCCAGCAGCGTGCGGCCGGCCGCGCGTCCGAGATCCCACAACGGGGCGAGGCCGAGCGCGAGAAACGGAAGCGCCGCCGTCATCTGTCGCGGCCCAAACGCCCAACCACCTTCCCAGTAGAAGTACGACGCGTTCAGCAAAAGATAGTAGGCGCCGATGCCGGCCGCGACCAGCGCTGGTCCCCGGCGACCCTTCGAGGCGAGCACGCCCAGGCCGACAGGGGCGACAGCCATCAACGGTGACAGCGGCAGAAGACCCCGGTAGCTGCCGACGAGCAGCTCGCGAACTGTCGACAGCCTCGGGTAGGTGATGCCGAAGAAGCCGGTCTGAAGCTCCTTGAAGCCTTCCTCGCTGGAGTAGCCCAGGTGAAAGGGCGAACCGAACGCGAGCGCGTTGTAGATCAGCAGCGGGACGGCCGCAACCGCGACGCCGGCCGCGATACGGATGATCGCGGGCCTCATTACCCGGTCGTAGGGAACGTCCCCCCGCTTGTCCTCGACCAGGGCGCCGATCGCCAGCAACCCGATGAACACGGCAGGAATCGCCGCCTGGAGCTCGGTGACGACGGCCCAGCCGCCGGCGAGGCCGATGGTCCACTCCAATCGCCTGCGCGCGGCGTGGCCGCGCGGGCCGGACTGACTGAGCCTGTCAGCGTAACCGAGCGGGTTAGCGCGACCGAGCGCGTCGGCGGCGACCAGCGCGATCATCAGGCAGCCCGCGGTCTGGCCGTGCCCCATGAACAGCGTCGCGTAGGCCCACGCCGGCGTCGCGATGCCATATCCGGCGGCGGCAAAGAGCGCGGCGCCTGTGCTGGCCCCCCATCGCAGCGACAGCCAGAACACACAGAGGGCGGCGATGACGGTGAAGACGCCGGAGGTGACCAGCGACGCGACGTACGAGGTCCAGGCGATCCCCGGAAACGACGCGGGATCGATCCCGGCGGCGCGGGAGATCAGGCGAGCGGCCTGCACCGGCGCGAGCGCCACCAGCGACGCGCCCGGCGCCTTGTCCGTGTAGTAGTGCCCGCGCCACAGCGCGCGGTCGCCGGTGTGCAGCTGGTAGGCGTCGATCTGCAGCGTGTGCCGTTCGAGGATCGCGCGGATCAGGGCGAAGCGCGAGTTCTGGTTCCAGCCGCCGGCGCCGTAGAAATACGCGTACGACAGGAACAAGGCGACGCCGAGCACGGCCGCCACGCGCGTCTGGCGCGGCGTCACGTCACGCCCCGGAACCGGCCGCGCGCATCCCGCGCTGGACCTGCGCGTAGAGGAGCGTCACGGTCACCGCTTCGGCGATGACCGTCGCCCAGGCGGCGCCGGTGATGCCGAGCGGCGGGATCAACAAGATGTTCAGCACGATGTTAGCGACCAGCCCGATCGCGGTCGTGGCCACCAGGCGCCGATCCAGGTGGATCGCGATCGCGGCCGAATGGAGAATCCAGGTGCAGAAGACGAAGATCAAGCCCCCAGCGAGGACCTGCAACGGCGGCACGGCGGCCTCGTAGCTGCGCCCGTAGAACAGCAGCATCAGCGGCCGCGCCAGCCAGACGGCGACGCCGCCCACGACCACCGCGGACGCCGCCGACCCGAGCAACGAGCGCTGGAACCATGCGCGCAGCCGCTTCGGATCCTCGACGAACAGCTGGGCGAACCTCGGGGTCAGGACGGTGGAAAAGGCCGACGGCGCGTACATCAACCCTTCGTAGACGCGGTAGGAGGCGGCGTACCAGCCGGTCTCGGCGTCCGTCCGCATGATGAAGAGTATAACGGTGTCGATGTAGGTGTAGAGCGTGAGCGTAATCAGGAAGAAGCCGAGCGGCAGCGCCGCCGATTGCAGCTCGCGCCAGACCGCGCGATCGTAGGTCGGCCGCGCCGATCCGGTGACGTGGTTCACGATCAGCGTCACCACGACGAACATCAGCAGGCGCGCGACGACGAAGGCCACCGCGACGCCGAACAGCCCGAAGCCGGCAACGAGCGCGAGCGTGCCGAGGACGAGCAGCAGGCCGCGGTCGGCAACGACGGTCACCGCCTCGAGGTCGAACCGGTTGAGCCCCTGGAGCAGCCCTCGCGCGCTGAGCACGTACGATCGGATCGCCGACGAAAGGCCCATCAGATAGCAGGCGCGAATCACGTCAGGGTCGCGGCGAATGATCGGCACGACAATCAGCAGCGCGACCAGACCGATTGCGCCCCACGCGATCTTCAGGCCAAGGATGTGGCGGTAGAACGTGCCGGCGCCTTCGGCGTCACGGGCGACGGTGCGGACGGTCACGGGACCGAGCCCGATGTCCATCAGCGTCTCGACGATGGTCGCGAGCGCGATCGCGAAGGAGAACTTGCCGTACTCCGAAGCTGGCAGCCAGCGTCCGGCGATCATCGTCAGGGCGACGAGCATGACCGCGCTGCCCGCCGTGACGGTGGCGTAGCCGCTGCTCCGGAGGAACGACAGCCGGTCCCTGTTGCCGCTCACCGGGCAGCCGCCAGTCGGTCGAACAAGGCGCGCATACGACCGAACACGGCCAGCTCGTCGTACTCGTGCAAGACGGATACTCGCGCGCGCGCCGCGAGCCGCGCGCGCGCGCCGCTGTCGGTCAGCAGCGGGCCGATGCACGACGCCAGCGCCGCCGGATCCCGCGGCGGGCAGAGGCGCCCGTTCTCGCCCTCGACGACGAAGTCGAGCAGACCGCCGACCGCCGACGCGACCAGCGGCACGCCGCAGGCCAGCGCCTCGATCGCCGACAACCCGAGCGCTTCGAAATGCGACGGCTGGACGACCAGGTCCGCTGCCTTGATCATCGGCGCCACATCGGCCAGCGGTCCGACGAAGCGGACGCTCGCGCCCAGGCCGTGCTGCTCGACGAACGCCCGCCCGGGGCCGCCGGCGTCCCAGGGGTGACCGGGCATGTCGGGTCCAGCGATGACGAGCCGGGCATCCGACGGCTGCAGACGCCGCCACGCCTCGAGCAGCTCCAGCACGCCTTTTTCGCGGCTCAGCCGCCCGACGAACAGACACACCACCCGGTCGAGGGGAAGGTTGCGCTCGCGCCGCAGGCGATCGCGTTCGCCCGGCTCGGCGGGACGAAAATGGGTCATGTCGATCGCGTTCGGGAGATACCAGACCCGCTCGCGCGGCACGCCGCAGGCGAGCGTTTCGCGCTCAATGTCGCGGGAAATGCAGGCGAAGGCGTCGGCACCTCGGTAGAGCGCACGGATCGTCCCCTTGACCCCGCCGGCGATCGCGCCGGCGGGGCCGATCCCCGCCTTGCGCAGCAACGGGTCGATGTTGTCGCCCGACAGCACGCCGGTCGTCTGCGCCTGAAACACGACCGGCCGGCCGGTGATGCGGCGCGCGAACAGGGCGGCGATACCGGTGGCCCGGTAGTCGACGCAGCAGACCACGTCGTAGCCGGATGCATCGCGCACCAGCCGCCAGACGACGGCTGGCGTCATCAGCCACTTGCCGAGCGACGATCGCTCGCCGCTCGGCCCTACCCGGCCGATGGCGATGCCGTCGCGATCCTCGTCGTCGGCCAGGCCCCGGCCGATGCGCTTCGTCAAGACGCGCACCGTCACGCGTTGAGACACGAGGTAGCGCGCCAGCCGCTCGGCGTTGCTCTCCACGCCGCCAATGATGGGATGGAAGTACGGCGTCAGGATAAGGACGCCGCGGGCCTCTCCTGAGCCTGTCGAAGGGGTCATCCCCGCAGCACCGTGTGCCGAAGCAGGCTCCAGTAAGCGGCGAGCGCGCGCTCGTAGACGCCCTTGCCGAGACGCGCGATCGGCGTCATCAGATCATCGCGGACGATCAGCCGGTCGCTGCGCAGGAGCGCGCCGTCGGGGATCTTCCGGAAACGCCTCACCTCGGCGCGATCGCGGGGCAGATCCGGCAGCATTCCGATCAGACCACGGACCGCCTTCCAGTAGGTGCGGCCATGCCCCTTGACGTGGAGCACCAGCAGCTGCATCGGCTCGTGCACCGCGAGGCATGGCACGATCGCCAGCAGCGTCCGCCACTGGTAGTTCTTCAGCATGAAGTGCCAGCGGTTCCTGATCTGGTAGTAGAAAAGCCAGCTGCTGCGAGGGCGGCTGTGGTGCAGAACGATGGCGTCAGGCAGCTCCAGAATGCGGTACCCGGCCAGACGCACCCGGTGGGTGAAATCGCCGTCTTCCTTGCCGATGAAGTAGCGTTCGTCGAACAAGCCGACTTCGATCGCGGCGGCGCGGTCCAGCAGCAATCCGCAGGTGGGTGCGACGCCGATGTCGGCTGGCGCCAGGCCGCGGTCGGCGAGCGGCCGATCCATCCAGGGGTTGATGGCCTCACAGATGAAGTGCAGGTGGCCCTCCGCGTACTGGATGAGATCGGGTTGGCTCACGTGCACGACGATAGGGCTGCCGATCTTGATCGCTCGATCGTGTGCCATTCCGGCTCGAAGGCGCTGGATGGTGTTGGGGCACACTTGCACGTCGGCGTCCATGAGGAAGACGTACGGCTGCGGCGTCTCGCGGATCGCGATGTTCCGGCCGGGGCTGGGTCCATCGTTCCGGTCGAGCGTCCACACCCGGACGTCCGGATAGTCGGCGCGCAGCCATTCGACGGTGCCGTCGGTGCTCAACACGTCGACGATGAGCAGCCGATCGCGCGGACACCCGGCAGTGTCGACGGACACCAGCGCGGCGGCCAGCTTATCGCGGTTGTTGTGGCAGACGATGGCGACGCCGACGTCGTCGGGAAAGGCGGCGGTCATGAAAACCAGTACCGACGCCCGCGCCCCGGCAGGCGGGTGATGTAGCGGTTGGACAGCCGCTTCAGCCAATACGGATCGTCGCCGGCGTGGACGGCGTGCCGGCCGCGGAGACGGTTGGCGAACGCGGACCGGTAACCGGTACGCTTGAGCAACAGCTCGGTGCGTGCGCCGGAGATGCCCCAGGGCAGGCAGATGTGCGCGACCGAGCTGGTCTTGAGCCGATCGTTCAGGGCCGAGCGGCTGCGCGCCAACTCCTCTTCAATACCGCGCGTGTGATCGTCGTCGCGCTCGAACGGCGTCTCACGCCCGGGCAGCACAAGGGCACTGAGCCGGCGCCGCCAATCCGGGCGCGAGAAGAAGCTGGGACCGCCTTCACGCGCGACGAAGTCGACGCACGCCTCGTGAACAGCGGGTGACACGAGCGCGCGGCGCCCGTCCGACATCCGCGAGCGCATGCCGTACAGCGGCGCGCCGAGAGCCGCCGGGGTCACGAACGCGAGCGCCGGCGGAGGGGAGAGCTGCGGCCGATTGAGCAGCGGTGTCACGTCGTAGCCTGGCTGGACGAAGTCCTCGACCTCGGCCGATGCGAAGATCCGGGAGTGCGAGTCAGTGTGCGACTGCACGTCGATGCTGCCAGACGTGTGCAGCGCCGCGAGCTCGCGCCAGGTCACGAACGGTGAATCACCGTCGCCATCTTCGGTGATGCGCGCGGGGATGGCGTAGGTGATGGCGCGGAGACCGTAGTGCTGCAGCAGCGGCGCCGCGACCGTCGCCAGGCTCTTCCATGCATCGTCGAAGCAGAGACCGACCGAGCGAGGGGGGAGCCTCAGGTCGCCGCGGACGTATGACGCGATCTCGTCCGAGACCACCGAGCGGTAGCCGTTGTCGGCGAGATGACGGAGCTTCGGCTCGAGCTCCGTGCGCGTGACGTCGTGGAAATGGAAGACCGGCAGGAACGCACCGAGGCTGCCGCCGAAGACAAAGGCAGGATAGCGGCCGCTCACGAGATCGAGACCGCCGCGGGCTTTGCCGCCTCGCTCTGAAAACGGTACGGTGGACAATGATCCCGCTCAGAATACACGATTCCGCGCGAAGGTCAGACCTGAAGGTCAGACCTTCAGGTCTGACCTTCCGGGCGGCGGGGACGCTCGAGCGTGTCGCGATATGATGCACCGGAATGAAAGCCGGTGCGGTCCTCCTCATCGTGGCGCTGGCTGCAGCGCTGTCCGTCGATGTCGTCAAGACCGGTTTCGGCATCAAGGGTGACGAAGCGACGTACGTATCGATGGCGCTCAGCCTCGCCTACGACCACGACCTGACGTACGAACGGCGAGATCTGGAGCGGTTCTACGGGCTCTATCGATCGGGCCCCGACGGCATCTTCCTGAAGAAGGGAAAGCGCCTGCGCTTCCGGGTGAACGCCGAGCCGCCGTTCGTCCACGAAGTCAAGACGGCCGACCCACAGACGGACCGGCTCTACTTCGCGAAGGCGCTGCTGTATCCGATCGTGGCGGCCCCGTTCGTACGCGCGCTCGGGCTGAACGGCTTTCTCGTCCTACACGTGCTGCTGCTGTTCGGCGTGTGTGTGTGCGGCTACGCGTTTCTGGCGGCGCGGTCGGCGCCCGCTCCTTCGCTGATCTTCACGCTCGCGTTCGTCGGCGCGACGTGTGTTCCGGTGTACGCCGTCTTTCTGGCGCCGGAAGTCCTGCATTTCTCGATGATCTTCTTCGCCTACTTCCTGTGGCTGTACAAGGAGGTCAAGCCCGACGCGCCTGCGTGGCTGCGGGGACGGGGCAGCGACATCGCAGCGGTGATCCTGCTCGGCGCGGCGACCTATTCGAAGCCACCCAACCACGCGCTGCTGGTCGCGCCCCTCGTGTTCTGGTTCTGGTGGCGACGCAAATGGCGCGACGGGTTGCTCGTGGGTGCGGTCAGCGTCGCGGTCGCGGGCGCGTTCTTCGGCCTGACCGCGTTGAACGCCGGCGAGTTCAACTACCAGGGCGGCGATCGCAAAACGTTCTACACCGCGTTTCCGTTCGACGGATCGAAGGACAGCGTCTGGGACCGCAAAGGCACGGAGATGAGCACGAACGACTCCGACGCCGACAGCGTGCTCCAGGACTTCCCGAATCGCCTTCGGCACAACGTCGAGTACTTTTTGATCGGCCGGCACTTCGGCTTCGTGCCCTACTTCTTCCCCGGCGCGTTGGCGATCGTGCTGTGGCTGTTCTCGGCCGAGCGGCGCCAGCCGTGGCGCGTCCTGATCTTCCTGGCGGTGGCGGGTTCGGCGGTGGGGCTGTTGATCTTTGCACCATTCACCTGGAGTGGTGGCGGCGGGCCGAGCGGCAATCGGTACATCGTTGGCGTCTACGCGGCGATCTTCTTCCTGACGCCGCCGATGGCTTCGTCGGCGCCGGCGATCCTGGCTTGGATCGGCGGCGCGCTGTTCACCGCGAAGATGCTGGTGAACCCGTTCGTGG